>URIT01000033.1 GCA_900547945.1 uncultured bacterium | reverse complement strand
TGTACTTTTGATTTGTTATCAGCCCCTCGGTGTCTCCATCGTAGACAGCCTCACGGCCATCAGGATGAATGAACTTACGTTCAGGCTTTCCCCTCCCATTGTCGTGATAAACACTCATACTTTCCGGTAATTCCTTCCACCCACTTCCAGGTTCGGGAGGAGATGACGGCAAAGGAAAATTCAGCGCGTCACGTTCCGAACGATGCCACCCTGGTGCCGGCACACGCATTTCACCAAAGGGGTCATTAACACAAACTGGGGAATTGGAACAGAACGCATACAGGTTCACCCCGCCCTGTAAACGGATCGGGTCCTTGGAGAGCCAACGGCCCGTTCCGGGGTCGTACCAGCGGGCGCGGAAGTTCACGAGGCCCGTCGCCGCCGAATACTCGCGGCCCTGGAAGCGGTAGCGGAACGCGGCGAGGTCCGGGTCAGTGACCTCCTCCGACAGGACGTTGCCCCAGGCGTCGTACGTCCAGCGGGCGGCGATTTCCCCGTCCCCGCCCACGAGGCCCCACACGGTCCCCTGCGCGTCCGTGAGTGTGGCGTAGGCCTTCGCGCCGACCCGCGCCGCGAGGAGGTTGTCAATCCCCCCGCCCCACGTGTAGGAGCGGAGGACGTTCCCGGCCCCGTCCAGGTCGGCGAGGACCTGCCACTTTCGCCCGTAGACGTGGCGCACCGTCCCCTCCTGTGTCGTCGTCGAGGCGCGCCGCCCGAGCGCGTCATAGGCGTACGACTCCGCGAGGACGCCGTTGGTCGAGACGGAAACGAGCTGGTACTGGCCGTTCCACGCGAGGTCCAGCGTCGGGCGTCCGTCCCGGACGATCCGCGTCACGTTCCCCGCCGCGTCGTACGCGTACGCACCGCCCGTCCAAGAGGCGAGCCGGTCGCCGTCGCCGAGCGCGTAGGCGACGTCGCCCTCCGAGCCGCCCCGCTTCGCCGTGCGGTTTCCCGCCGCGTCCCACGTGTAGGAGACGGGGCCGTCGGCGGCGAGGCGGTCGAGGCCGTCGTAGGCGTAGGCGCGGTCGAAGGTGTCCGCGCCGAGCGCATGGTGCCGCGCGGTGATCCGGCCCAGCACGTCGTAGGTGTACGAGAAGCCGCCGAGGGGCGCGCCGTCCACCGTCCAGGCGATGTTCGTCACGCGGTCCAGGATGTCGTAGGCATAGGACGCCACGAGGCCGTTCACGTTCGTGATCGACGCGACGAGGCTGTTCCAGGCGCAGTAGCCGAAGCGGAGCGTCCCCGCCGGCGACTCAATCCGGGCCGTGCGGTTCGCCGCGTCGAGCGTGTAGGCCGTCGTGCCCGCGACGGACACGGCGGACGCCACTTCGCCGCCAGGATGGTAGGCGAACGAGACCGCCGTGCCGTCCGTGCCGCGCGTCGAGGCGAGCCACCCCGTGGTCGCATCGTAGACGTTCGTGACGACGCCGACGGCGTTGGAGGCCGATGTCAGCAGCCCGTCGCCGTCGTACGTGAACGCGAGCGCGGCGTCCGGGTAGTCCACCCGCGCGAGGTTCGCCGCGCCGTCCCAACCGTAGGAGACGGACGTGCCGTCGAAGCGCGTCACGGACGCGGGGAGGGCCCCCAGCCGGTACGTCCGCGCCATCACCTGGCCCTCCAGGTTCGTGACCGCCACGACCCGCTCGTTCTCGTCGAGGGCGTACGTCTCGGCGGCGCGCCCCAGCGGGTCGCCGACCGAGACGACGTTCAGCTGCGGGTCGTAAGCGACGGACCAGAGCCGGTTCGTGACGCCCTCCACGACGCGCCCCGCGTGGAGGGGATGCCCGAGAATCCACTTGTAGACGTCCGTGCGGCCCGCCCGGTCGACGTGTTCCACCACGCGCGCGCCGCTCCCGTTCCAGACGAAGGACTCCGCCACGCCGTCGGGATGGACGACCCGCAGGGGATTGCCGCGCCGGTTCCGCACATAGGACGTGACGCGGCTGCCGGACGGCCCCGGACGGGTCTCGGAGGCGACATGGCCGAGCGCGTCGTACGTGAAGGCGGTGGACGGCAGGGCGTCCGGCTCGACCCGCGCAAGGTAGCCGCCGGCATCGTAGGCGAACGCCGTCCGCGCGCCGTTCGCGTCCGTCATCGCCAGCGGGCGCCAGTCGTCCGTGCAGACGAAGCACACGGCACCGGACGGACAGGACGCGCCCGCCGGGAAGAGGGTGAACACGTTCCCGTCCAGCGTCCACTCGCGCACGCGCCCCTCGGGCGAGACGCGCCGCCGCCGCGCAAGCAGCCCCTCGTGCCACTCCGCCGTCCACCTCCCGGCTTCGCGGCCGTCCAGGGCGTACGCCGTGCTGGTGACGTTGTGGAAGTCGCCGTAGGCGAGCGTGGAGGTCGAGTACGCCGCCGTCGCCCGGTTCGTGAGGACGCTCTCCACCTCGTCGCCGGATGCGTTATAGACGGTGAGGCGGGCCTCGTCCGCCGTCTCGCGGCGCGTCTCGCGCAGCAGCTCGTCGTGGAACAGGCGCATCGTCGCAAGGCCGAACGCCGTCGGCTTCGTCTCGACGGTCACGTTCGTGGAGTAGGAGAGGGTCGTCTCCAGGTAGCCGTCGGACGAGAACATCGCACCGCACCGCGCCACGGGGCTGTCCGTCTCGCGCAGGTAGTCGTACCAGACGTGGAACCCGTTGACGTCCGTCTTCTCCGTCAGGACGTAGTGCGTGACGACCGCATCCGGCGGGGGGCACCAGCACAGTCCCTCCTCTTTCCGGAATCCCGGATTGTCCCACCCCGGCGGCAGGACGTAGTGCGTCTTCCCCGGGGTCGGGTCCGGCGCGTAGGCGTAGGTCGCAACACGCGTACGGCCATGGAAGACGCTTCTCACACGCGTCAGCAGATGGAAGACCTCACGGTGTACGTTCGTTGCCCAGCCGTAGTCGTAGTGGACGCTGAAGTCCGAATCAGGCGTGGAAACGGACGTGATCCGCCCGCTCCCCGTGTAGGAGAACGAAAGCGCCTTCCCGTTGGAATGGACGGCGCGCAGCAGACGTCCCCCGTCGTCGCGTTCAAGCGTCACGGACGCGCCGGAGGCGTGGACGATGGACGCCAGGTTGCTGCTGGCCGAGAACCTGTACGTCAGAAGGTCCGGCGTCTGGAACGCCCACGTCCCGTCCGTTTCGCGGCGGAGCCGGAAGGGGCCGGCCTCCGCCACCGACGAACTGCCCGGTTCCGGCACGGGGAACCGGACGGAGGACGCCCAGCCGGAGGCGGCGAAGTCCGCCGAACGGCAGACGCGGACGCGGTTCGACTCCACCGGCTCCAGCCGGATGTCGTAGGAGTGCGTCCATCCAAGGCCGAGTTCCTCCGAACGCTCGCTCGACGACGTATAGGCCCGCTTGAACACAAGGTCGAGGCCGGGGCAGCGCACGCGCACGTCCGTCTCCGCCTCCAGAACGGAACCGTCCACGTAGCAGATGGGGTCGCCGCCCGTGGAGGGACCGCTTCCGCCTCCTCCGCCGCCACCTCCTCCGCCTCCGCCACCGCCGGAACCGCCGCCACCGGAGCCACCGCCTCCTCCCCCGCCTCCACCGCCGCCGGGGCCGGGCGGCGGATCCGGAGGAGTCGGGGGCGGAACCACGGGGGCGTTCGAGCGGGAGGAGGCCGCAAGGACGGCCAGTTGCCCTCCGAACAGGGCCAGCAGGGCCACGGACAAGACGCACAGGCTTCTCTTCATTGCGCAATCCCCCTTTCATTCCAGACGGCCTGGAGGAACTGACAGGGATTCGTCACCTCCGGCGGCACGAAGAAACGATAGTAGCAATCACCGATCTCATTGAAGCTGGAAGCCGAGATGACGAGTTCGCCGGAACCGTCCGCGAAGCAGACCCCCGACTGGGTCCGCATCTTCAGGACAACATCGGAGGGGATGTCGAACCCGGAGATCCGGTTCAGCACGACCAGCGTCCCGTCCGCCTGGCGGCGGATGGCGTGATAGACGCCGTCGAGCGTGTAGTAGGCCGTGAAGCCGGCGACGGGGCTGCTGCACAGGACGGACGCATCGGGATTGTCGATGCGGACCGCCACGGTCCGCGCGCCCTGGTAGACGGGGCAGTCCAGCGCAAGGCGCACGCCGCCCCCGGCGGCGTCGGACACGTCGAAGCCAAGGTCGTCGTCCACCCGGAAGGAAACGCCGTCACGGGGAAGTTCCGGCAGGACGAGCGAACTGATCTTGCCCTTCCAGGCGGGCAGATGGTCCGGCATCGTCCCGGCGATCGCGGTGACGGTCATCGGCACGTTCCGCAGAGGCGCGCCGGCGGCGTCGTACGGCATGAGGCGGTAGACGCCCGCATGCGGGAAACGGAACACAAGCCGGTCCTCGACCGCGAGAAGGCCGTTCGTCGCGCCCGTGGCCTGGACGGCGGAGGCCCCCGCGAGCAGCAGCGCGTCGCCGACGCGGAGCGTCATGTCCGGCTCGGCTGCCAGGTCTACCGCCGTCCATCCGACCTGGACCTCCTCCGTCCGCCCGCCGTTCTCGAACGAGCACGGAACCGAGACGGGCCCCTCGTCCGAGAGGGCGACGTCCGTCCACCAGCCACGTTCGGGAAGCGGCCGGACGGCGCCGCCCGCAACCCGGACGAGTTCCGGGAAGACGGCCCGGCCGGTCAGGCAGAACGGCGACACCTTCGAGGCGACGGTACCCCGGCGGTCGGGCCGCGACCACGCCAGGTGCGTGGAAACCCAGTCGGGCACGCCGTCGCCGTCGGAATCCGGCCCCAGGGGAAGATCCACCTCGACCTCGAAGACGCGGAAGGAGAAGCCGTTCACCACGTTGCGGAAGTCTAGCGACACGGCGTGCCGTCCGGCCTCCAGCCAGGGCGTGTAGAAGCATGCGGACGACGGCGTCCCCGAAAAGGCGGCCAGGTCGGCCGTGCCGATCTCAACGCCGTCCACGAGACAGCGCACGACGGCATCGCCGGACTTCTCGCCGACGCCCCTCATCCGGACCCGGTAGACCCCGCCCCTGGCAAGCGCGAAGCCGTTCGTGAAATCGACGCGGCCGGCACGCCCGACGAGCTGGAGTTCGGCCGCGCGCCGCACCCAGTCGCCCGCCCCGCCCGTCGCGTCCTTCGGCGCGAGCCGCCCGACGGAGCGCACGGTGCCGTCGAAGTCGACGGCGAGCGGGTCGCTGAAGCGCGCGTTGATCTCCTCGCCGTCCGGCACGTCGTCGCCGTCCGTGTCGGCGACGCGGATGTCCGTCCCCGCCTCGTACTCCTGCCGGTTCGTCGCGCCGTCGCCGTCAAGGTCATGGCCGCCGTCCGCCCTGAGCAGCGGATTCAGCCCGTGCGCGACCTCCCAGTCGTCGGGAATCCCGTCGCCGTCCGTGTCGGCGCGGTGGGGGTGGGTGCCGTGCGAGAACTCCTCACGGTTCGTCAGGCCGTCGCCGTCGGGATCGAGGGAGGCGTCCGACGGGTCGAACGGGTTGAGCCCGAAGTTGCGTTCCCACCAGTCCGTCATGCCGTCGCCGTCCGTGTCGGCCGTCGCCGAAGGGCCGAGCGTACGGAAGAAGCGCGTCGGCGGCACAAGCGAGAACGTCCAGTCGCCCGGCTTCCGCCATTTCAGCCAGAGTTCCGCCACCCCCCATTTCTGGAAATACTCCACGCGCACGCGATGGAACCCCGCACCGAGCGCGCAGAGGGCGTTGCGTGCCGTGAGGATCTGCCCCGTGGGTGCGTCGATCACCGTCTCGCCGTCGAGAATCAGGCGGGAACCGTCGTCCGAACCAAGGGAGAACTCGTATTCGCCGGGTTCGCGGACGAGCAGCCAGCCCTCGTAGGCGGAGGCGTAGTTGTACACGGCGTCCGACGGCCACTGCGTCAGCCCCCTCAGCCCGATGGGGCGCGACACGTCGTTCTCGACGCATGCAACCAGGGCCAAGGCGGGCGGCATTTCGGGAATCCGCACGGGCGGTTCCGCCGGACGGTAGTAGAAGGCGTCCAGCCCGTAGGCGTACCCCTCCTCCGGCATGGAAACGACGGACACGCAGCCCGTGGCGGCGGCCGACAGCCCGGCGGCGTTGCGGGCCACGGCGACCACCTGCCGGGGACCCGCCGGAACCGACGGCCACAGGACCGTATGGGGCGCGTTCGTACTGCTCGCGATGAGGTTCGTACCTCCCTCCAGGAAATCGACCCGCACGACGCCCGAACCGAAATCCCAGGTTTCGACCTCCAACGGCACGATGTTGCCGGGGGCGTAGGTCGTCGTGGGTCCCGTCCAGACCACGTTCGGCGGAAACGTCTCCTCCTCGACGAGGTGGGCGAAGTTCGCATGCGGCACGACGGCGCGCGCGCCGTCCGGCGGTGTCCATTCGAGAACCCACCCGGCATCGGCCCAGCCCTCGAAGTAGGCGAGCGCGACGGGATGCCATCCGGCGGCCAGCTCGACGGTCGCCGACCGCCACCGGAAGACGTGCGCGCCGCTGTCGTCCAGGATCCGCCGTCCGTCGATCTCCAGGTAGGAACCGTCGTCCGAGGCCATGTGGAACACGTACGCGCCGGGCACGTCGACGCGCAGCCACCCCTTGAGCGAAAGCGCGAAGTTGTCCGTGTAGCGGGGGCCAAACCCCGCCCACGGTTCACGGGAGACGGGGAAGTTGATGTCCATGTCGAAGACGAAGCAGTCGCGTGGCGGCGCCGTGTCCATGCACGCGAACGACGAGATGCCGGAACTGAAGAACCAGCCGCGCGCGACCAGACCCGGGCGCGCACGCCGTGGATCGAGGTCGAACGCATGCGGGTCGAGCCCCTGCCGGTATTCGAACAGGTTGTCCAGCCCGTCCCCGTCGGGATCGGCGGAGGCGTCCACCGGTGAAAGGGGATCCAGTCCATGCTCGACCTCCCAAACATCGGGGATTCCGTCGCCGTCCGTGTCGTCTGCGGCGTCCTTCGCCAGGTAGAACCGCGTACCGCCCACGGGCGGCAGGGGGCCCGTCCAGGAGGCGGTGCCGTCGGCGGGCTGCAGAACGGCCTCCAGCGTCCACCCCTCCGCCGCCACGGCGCCGTCCCGGCTGAAGAGGACCACCGCGCCGGCGGTACCGTTCGAGACGGCGGCCGACACCCTCTCCGCGTCGACGTCGAAGGACAGGTCGGCGAAGACGGGCGGCGTGGACGCGGCGGAACGGAACCAGCCGTTCGACGGAACGGCCGATGCGGGCTGCAACCCTCCCAGAACAAGGTCGGTCCTGATTGAACCAGGCTTTCGGTCCACGACCAGCCCATCCCCGGACGCGAGACGCCCCGCCACCGGCACGGCGTCGCCCGACGACGTACCGGCCACCAGCCATCCGTCAAGGCCGTGTCCCGGAAGTTCGAGCTTCCAGAACGCGACGGGCTCTCCACCGACCGGGCACCACGCCACCACGTCGGAATCGAGGCGGTTGGTCCCGCCGTCCATCTGCACGGCGAAAATGGACGCGAAGTCGGGCCGGAACGGGACAAAGCGGTTGGTCACTGCCACGCCGGCGGGGACGCGAGCAAGCCCCGCAAGGCATCCCACAACCTCGTCCCCAAGGCCAGACAGGGATGTACCCACGGCCACCGACACGCAGACGGCGGCCCGGAACGTGGAAGACGGCAGAAGATGTTTGAACCCGGACATACATGCACCTCCTCGCTTGACAAGGAGATGCTAGCATAAGGGAACGGAATGCGCAACCACAAAATGAAACATACGAAACTGACACCCCGCTCAGCGATTCACCGCTCCTTCCCGACGGGAAGGAGGCCAAGGGGGTTGCGGCTGTAGGTCCACGTCGGATCGTCCAGGGAACCGTGGATGCCGAAGTCGAGGAGCACCTGCGCGAGGTTGGAGAACGGCCAGGTGATCGGCGTCGCGAGCTTGCCGAGGAGGGAGTCGTTCTTCGTGAGCGCCACGCGGGCGCGGAAGTCGAGGCGGTCCTTCACGAGGTCGTAGGTGCCCTCCGCGCGCACGGAGAGGAGCCGCCCCGACACGACGACGTTCGTGGCGCTGAACACGCCGTCCCGGAGCGTGAAGTCGAGCGCCCCTTCCGAGAGGTTCACGATCTCGGAAATGCCCGGCACGTGCTTCGCCAGGTAGTCGGTGAGCCCCGCGAAGAGCTTCATCTGCGCAAGGTGTCCGTCCCGGCACACGAGATGGCCCGCGCCCGTCAGGCGCGCGACGGCGTTCGTCTCGAGCGGGCCGGACAGCGTGACGTGCCCGGAGACGAACCCGCGCCGCTCCCCGTGGTCGACGCCGAAGACCTGCGCGAGGTCGGCGAGGACCAGCGACTCGCCGGTGAGGTCGATTCCGAACGTCGCGAGGTCCCGGCGCGACTCCGGCACGGCGATCACGCCCCCGCCCGCCACGCGCCCGCCCTGCGGGCCACGCGCCACGGCGTTCGTGAACGTGACGGTCGTCCCCTCCACGTGGAACGCCGCCGACGCCTCGCGCAGCGGGATGCCGAAGAGGCTCCCCTGCGCGAACGCGAGCGTGCCGTGGAGGTCGTTCCGCGCGGCCTGGGCCGGGTCGACCGCGAGGCGCCCGTTGAGCGTGACGGCGGGGACGCCGTTCGTGACGGCGAGGCCGTCGAGCGTGCCGTCGTTCATCACGTCCGCGATGGCCAGGACGTCCCTGAGCGGCGCGCGCGTCCCCACGTCGAAGAACACGGTGACGACGTCGTTCGTGTTCTCGTAGACGAGCGTGCCCTCCACCGCCGAGCCGTCCGCAAGCGCCCCCACGAGCGGCCCCACGGTGACGCGCGCGTTCTGGTAGGTGTCGCGCACGAAGACGCGGATGTCAACCTTGCCGTCCACGCGCTTCAGGGGCACGCCGTGGTGGCGGCCGCCCTGGGGATGGAGGTCGAGGAGGATGCGGAGGTCGTTGTTGCGGAGGTTGACGTCGAAGGTGCAGGTGACGTCGACGGGCTTCTCCACCTTCGTGAAGGCGTCGATGAACTGGTAGGAGTTCGTGATGTCGAGCGCGACGAGGAGCGGACGGATGTTGTGCTGGCGCGCCTGGCCGCCGACGACGCCGTGCAGCAGCTGGTCCCGCAGGTCCAGCGTCACGTTCCCCGTCACCGTCATCGTCTCATCCGTGTCCGGCCAGCGGAGGGACGCCTCCCGCACGCGGAGGCCGTCGCCCATCACCTCCACGAACGGCACCTCCACGAGCGGCGCGGCGATGCCCAGGATCTCGGGATGGACCAGCCGCACCCGGAACGGACGCAGCTCGGGGAGGTCCAGCTTCAGCGGCACGTCCACCTCGCGGAAGTCCGGCTGCCCCGGAAACTCGATCGAATCGGGGATGTAGTACCCCATCGGCAGACGCGGATAGCGGAAGTCCACGAGCGTGACGCCCCGCAGGATCGTCGCGCGCGACCACGGCAGCCGCCGCAGGTCGAGTTCCACGTCCACCTGCGACGCCGACATCACCGTGACGGCGGGCCCCGTCTTCGGGCCATACTGCCGCCCCTTGTCGAGGACGCGCAGGTTCCGGATCCGCAACCCTCTCGAAAAACGAAATGTCGCGGCATCGGCCCGCACGAGGTAGTCCGCCGTGGACACCCCGGCCAGCACGCGGTCCAGAAGGGCGCGCGGAACCGTCTGCTCGAAGCACACGAGCGCGCACAACGCCAAAAAGAGAAAAAGGAGACAGGCGAGAGCGGAATACACGCATACGCGCAAAAGGACCTTGATGAATGCCTTCATTTCCCGCCCTGATTGGCAGCCCCTAGCGGAGTCGAACCGCTCTTACATGGATGAGAACCATATGTCCTAGCCGATAGACGAAGGGGCCACATTCACTTGGTGCACCCGGTGGGAGTCGAACCCACACACCTTGCGGCACAAGAACCTGAATCTTGCGTGTATGCCAATTTCACCACGGGTGCAACGGGGACATAGTATGCCATAACTTCTGCGCGCCGTCAATGGGAGTTGGAAAGATTTTTGCACAAATCTTTCCAATCGTAGAAACGCCAGGCATTGTGGACGACATCCGCGAAGCGGAACGGCTTCGCGTCGTCGGCGAAGAGCGCCCCCCACGCGGGCGGCGGGGCTTCGAGGACGAGGCCGGAGAAGAGGGCCTTCCCGCCCACGTAGGCGGCGTGCGCCGCGCCGACCGCCGCCCGTCCGCAGGCCACCAGTTCGACCGGCCGTCCGCCGCCCGCGTAGGCGGCGGCGGCGAGGATGTCCTCGGCGCGCTTGCCGACGAGCGATACGCCCACAAGGCCGTTGAGCTGCGCGATCTCCTCGTCCCCGTCCTTCACGCCGTAGAAGGCGTGCCGCCCCTTCGCCGTCTCGCCGAAGCCCCGGATGTCGGCGACCGTGACGCGCCGCCCGTCCGCGACGAGCCGCGCGACGAGCGGGGCGAGCGTCCGGCGGTCCGCCGCGTCCGAGACGACGAGCGCGGGCGCGCCCGCGCCGACGGTGGCGACGGGGATCGGCGTACCGTCCCCGCGCACGAGCACGGCCCAGTCAACCTCGTCCGCGCGGAACGGACTGCAGACCTCGAACGTCGCCGCGCCGATCCCCGCGACCTCCCGCACGCGCCCCGGCGTGAGGGTGGGACGCGCCGCCCGCGCGGCCTCCGCCTCGTCCTTCATGAGGTCGTAGACCGTGCGCGCGCCCGGCAGGTCGAGCGTGCTGCCCGTCGGCGTGACGGTGGCCGCCCACGCATTCGTGCGCATGTGCTGGAGGTCCCTCGGCTCGAAGCCGAGGCCCGTGTCGACGCGCGCATCGTCGAAGCCGAACTGGAGGTTGCGGGCGCTCTGCATCGGCCCGAGGTCCGCGCCGCCCTGCAGTCCGCGGTTCATCCAGGCGACGGCGCGCGTGCGGGTCGACTCGTGCCAGTGGTGCGGACCGATCGTGTCCGAAAGCGCAAAGGCCCCTTCCGCGCCGAGCTTCCGGTAGGCGTCGGCGGCGCGGCCCGCCGTCTCCAGCACGCCCGAGAACGGGAAGAAGTCGCCGTGCGAGGCGCAGAGCAGGACGGGGCTCGGCGCGCGCAGGAGGATATGGCCGAGGTGGTTGAAACCGAACGCGAGCTGGCCGAAGACGAACTGCTCGGCGTCCTGCGGACCGCACTGCTCGCACACGGCGCGTAGCGTCGAAAGGAAGCCGCTCGGCGCGGCGCACGCCACGCGGTCGTCGAGCGCCATGATCCAGCTCGTCATCGTCCCGCCGCCCGAATGCCCCATCACGCCGAGCCGCGCGGCGTCCACCTCGGGCCGCGCCGCCAGCACGTCGAGGGCGCGGATGCCGTCCCACGTGCGGAAACGCGCCGTGTTCCACCCCAGCAGCTCCGCCCGCCGCCCCACGTTGTTGTGCGCCTCGCAGTTCCAGAGCCGCGCGTCGCCCCGGCACTGCCGCCGCTCCCCCTGGTCGATCGGATCGTAGACGAGCGCCACGAGCCCCGCCTGTGCCGCCTGCAGCGCGCCGCGCTGGTAGCCGGGCGAGCCCTTCCCGTTCAGCGCGTGTCCGCACGGGATGACGACGCCGGGACGCTTTCCGGGGTATTTCGCGGGATCCGGCAGGAAGAGGTGCGCCGTCACGGCGTGTCCGGGCTGGCTCTCGAAATACAGCTTCTCAATCGTGTACCCCTCGCGCGGCACGCGCCCCGTCACCGTCACGTTGAGCGGGCTCCGCGCCGGGAAGCCGCCGAGCGCCCGGACGAGCCGCGCGCGCACCTGCCCCTGGCGCGCCTTCAGCGCCGCCGGCGTCGGACACGCCGACCAGGCGGCGTCCGCCGCGCGGTCGGCCTCGTAGACGGCCTTGAGCGCGTTGTCGACGACGATGCGGTTGCCCTTCGGCAGCACCGTGCGGGCGAACGCCTTCTCCAGCGCGGCGGCGGACACGGCATGGACAAGCCGCCAGCCGGTCGGGGCCGCGAACGTCTCCTCCCGGCGTCCGCCCTTCTTCACCCAGTCGTACGCGATTTCGCCGCCGGGGACGGGCAGCGTGACGCCGCAGAAGGCGAGGTCGACGTCCGTCGGGCGCACCGTCACGGTCTTCTTCAGGTGATCCACCTCCACGCCGAGGACGCTGTGGACGAGCAGCACCGCCGCATACGAGGCGAAGCCGTGGTTACAGCTCGCGCTCGTCGTATCGTTCTCCCACAGCGTCCCCGTCCGCTCCGCCATGTACGTGAAGTAGCCCTTCGTCTCGTCGAGGATCTGCCGCCCGCGCCCCGCGCGCTCCAGCAGCTTCAGGCGCAGATAGTTGCCGATGAAGGCGTTGGAGGGCCAGATCTCGGGGTGCTTGAGCATCTTCTTCCTGTCCGACGGGTCGTAGCGCTTCGGGCCGAAGTCCGCAAGCAGCGTCTTCCAGAGCGCGGGATGCGTCTCGGGCGTCGCGACCCGGTGGAAGAAGGCGTAGTACTGGCACGTCTCCGTGCATTCGCCCGAAAGCTTGAGCGAACCGTCCTTCTGGCGGACGGCGTTGTCGCAGAACCACGTGCCCGTCCAGCTCTGGCGGCGCACCGCCGCCCGCACGCGCGCCGCCTCGGCGGCGAGGTCCGGCCGCCCGTAGAGGCGGTCCATCGCGTCGAGCGTGTCGGCCCATGTCATGTTCGAGGGGTAGTTCACGTCCCGCACGAGCTTGTTCGCGCGGCTCCACTCCACGAACACCCAGCTCGGCAGGCGTTCGAGCAGGCCGTCCGCGTTGCGGTACTTCCAGAGGAACGCCACGAACTTCTCCAGACGCGGGCGCAAGGCGTCAACAAGGGTGCGGTCGCCCGTGCGCCGCAGATACTCCTCCGTCTCAAGGACAAACCACATGCCCCAGTTCGGGATGTGGGTGCGGTCGCGGTGGTCGGAGGGGTAGCACATCGGCAGCGCCCCGGGCGCGATGTCGTCGAACGCGGGCGGCAGCGCCAGGTTCTCCTCGAAGACGCGCTCCAGCGCGAAGTCGCCCGTCAGGAGCGTGGAGGCGGGGGCCGTGAAGTAGGCGTCGCAGTTCCAGCCCGCGCGCTCGCGGCTCGGGCAGTCCATGAACACGTCCACCGCGTTCTGGCGGAAGGTCTCGTTCGCCGCGTCGAAGACCGCGACGAGCGCGGGGTCGCTCGCGCGGAAGCGGGCGCGTTTCGCCGTCGGGTTCTTGTAGCTGCGGAAGCGCGGCGCGGAGACGGTCATCTCGCCCGAGACGACGTCCAGCTCCACGTAGCGCATCGTGTAGGGCTCGAAGGCGTCCACCTCGTAGACGCCCGGCGCCGCGAAGTCCCACACGAGCGCGTTGCAGCAGTCCTTGTAGCGGCGGATGCCGCGCGCCTCGCCGTTCGCGGACAGCACCTCGTCAAACTGGAGAACGAGCCGCCCGGGCTTCTTCACCTCCACTCGCAGGCCCGGGAAGCCCGTGTCGTTGAGGCCGTTGTCGAAGACCATCGACGCGCCCGCCGCAAGCGCGAACGACGCGGATGCCTTCTCGGCGTCCGTCGCCGGACGGCGGTCTGAGCAGACGAGGCGCTGGGCGAGGTAGGTGACGTTCAGTTCGAGATCCGCGAGCGGGAAGCCCTTGAAGGTCGGCGACGTCCCCGGCAGCGTGAGTGCGCGGTCGGCGTGGACGGGCGCCGTCTCGTCGTAGCGGACGTTCGCGAACGAGACGGGCGCCATGCGCGGGTTCACCTCGAAGTCCGGGTACGGCGCCCGGCGCTCGATGAGCGCCGGCTCCGGCGCGGCGGCGAGCGCGAGGGCGGGCGGGTGCGCGGGCGCGGGCAGGCGGTACGCCTCCGCGAACGTGCGCTGGAAGGAATAGCGCGGCACCTTCTGGACGCGCGGCTGGCGCGTGGCGGCGAAGGCCCCGCCCGTCCGCTTCGTGGCGGCGCGCACATCCCCGCCGCACACCACCTCCGCCTTGAAGAACGGCGGCTGCTCCATCAGGTAGAAGTTCGGCACGTTGTACCCCGCCACCTCGACGCACAGCTCGTTGCGCCCCGGCTTCGCGGCCTTGGAGAGGTCCCATTCGTCGGGCCGGAAGAACCCCTTCGGTCCGCGCGCCGGGCCAAACCCCACGAACACACCGTTCAGCGTCACCCGATAGGAGTACCACGCGACCATCTTCAGGACGGGCCTCTCCCCCGCCTTCAGCTCGAAGGGCGCGCGGAACGCGATGAGCGTGTTCATCTCTTCCGCGAGACCCGCCGGCCAGACGGACTCCGCCGCCTCGAATTTCGTCACCGCCCCCGCCGCGCACGCACACCCCGCCGCGAGGAAGAACAAGACTTTCTTCAGGATTCTTTTCATGGGCATTCCTTTTTCGGATTGTAGCAGACGAAACAGAGGCACACGGCGAAGAGGACCGCGAGGGGTCCATCGCCGAAGCGGACGTAGGGCGTCAGGTCGGGCGAGGCGACCACGGGGACGGATTCGACCATCGTGCCGGCGGCGTCCACGAGCGGGCGACCGTCGCCGTCCTCCAGCCACCGCGTCCGCCCGGACGGGAAGATGATCCCCGTCACGCCCGAGTTCCCCACCCGCACGACGGGCAGCCCCGTCTCGATCGCCCGCAAAACCGCCTGCCAGGCGTGCTGCACCGGCTCCTGCGAATGCGAGAACCAGCTGTCGTTCGTGATGAGCACGATCGCCTGCGCCCCCAGGCGCGCCGCCCGGCGCGCGAGGACCGGATCCGTGTCCTCATAGCAGATGAGCGGCGCGAGGGCGACCGTCGTCCCCTCCTCCCGGTTGAGCCGCAGACGCAGCACCTTCGCCTCGCCCGGCCAGATCGAAACCCCCACCGGCGACAGCCGCTGGAGCGGCGGAATCCACTTGTCGAAGGGGATGTACTCGCCGAACGGCACAAGGTGCTGCTTGCCGTAGACCTGCAGCGCCACGTTCGTCGCCGTGGGCGTGTAGAGCGCCGCCGCGTTCCAGACGCGGCGCACCTCCTTCTCCCCGTCCTGCACCCGGTACCACCAGTCGCCGCCCGCGAGCAGGGACGCCCCGCCCGTCTTCCGCGCGAAGAAGAGCGCCGCGTGCCGCGCCCCGTCGCTGCCCAGGTGCCCGAACTCCGACATCGCGCTTTCCGCCCACACGACGAGGTCCGGACGCGCCGCCGACGCGACGGCGAGCAGCCGGTCGAAGACCTCGTAGGGATCCTGCGCGCCATCCCGCCGCGCGAAGATGCACGGCGCGTTCCGCTGGACGAGGGCGACGCGCAGGGCGAGGACGGACGACTCCTCGCGCAGGGCCCCCGTGCCACCCGGGGAGAAGAAGGACATCAGGGAAAGGTTGGAAAGCCCGAAGGCCAGCAGGATGAGGCCGAGCGGAAGCGCCGTCTCGCACATGCGCCCCCACCGGTTCCCGAACGCCAGCCGCCACACCTCCAGCCGTCCGTCCGCGTCTCCCGTCCGCTGCGGACGCATCTGCGCCCAAAGACGGCAGACAAGCGTCGCGAAGACGCCGTTGAGGAGGACGACGAGCGCGCTCACGAGGTAGACGCCCCCCAGGCGCGCCGGTGCCGCCAGCGACGGGATCTGCCCGAGGGCCGTCCCCAGGAAATTCCACGCGAACCCCGTGAAAAGCCAGCTCCGCACCCATTCGATTCCCGCCCAGAGGACCGGCTCCGCGAACAGGACCAGAAGGAGCTTGCGGACCGTGAACGCCGGACGCCGAGGGGCGGAGAGGCGCCGCCAGGCGCGGGCGCTGAGCCAGCCGAAGAGCGCGAAGTAACCGGCGCAGAGCGCCGCCAATCCCATCCATCCCAGGACCACGAGCGGCAGCGGACCGTTGTTCTTCACGATGGCCGGCATCCACGCCAGCGTCGCGAACCAGAAGAGGAAGCCCCCCAGGAACCAGGCCTGCGCCGCCCGCTTCGGCGTACCGAGGCGCGACACCACGAGAAGCGGCACAAGCGCGAACGCGAGCGCGCACACCTCCCCCATCGGCGGATAGACCGCCCACAGGAGAAGCGCCGACAGGACGGCGGGGACGAAAACGGAAAGGGCGTGCTTCATGCCGGACGCGCGTGCGGACGACGAGGGCCGTCAAGCGGCTTAATGCCGGAACGACCGCTGACCGGTGAAGACCATGGCGACGTTTGCGTCGTTCGCGCAGTCGATGACGTCCCAGTCGCGGATCGCGCCGCCGGGCTGGACGACCGAGGTGATGCCCTCGCGGATGCCGACTTCAAGGCCGTCGCGGAACGGGAAGAACGCATCCGACACCATCGCGCAGCCGGGAAGGCCGCCCTTCTCGGCCCGCGTCTGCTCCATGACCTCGGCCTGCTTCCGCGCGCCGTCCTCGTCGCCGAAGACGAGGCGCAGATCGTTGAACGGCTTGCCGAACTTCTCCCATGCCAGCCAGTCCGCATGCTTCGTGTAGGCCTTGTCGCGCGCGATCTCGGCGACGCCCACGCGGTCCTGCTCGCCCGTGCCGATGCCGACCGTCACGCCGTCCTTGACGTAGAGGACCGAGTTGGAGGTGACGCCCGCCTCGACGAGCCAGCCGAAGACGAGGTCGGCGTACTCCTTCTCCGTCGGGAGGCGCTTGATCCTGTACTCCTTGTACGAAACGGCCCCCGTCGCCTTGTCCGTGATCTTGCGGTTGCAGAAGGCGGGCATGAAGTCCTCGGGACGGCGGGCCTGGGCGACGAAGCTCGTCTGGGCGACGATGCCGCCGTCGATGAGGCTCTTGAAGTCGATGACGGGCCGCGCGACGAAGTCCACGAGGCGCGCCATGTTGCGGATGCGGAAGACGCGCAGGTTCTTCTTCGCGGCGAAGAGGTCCATCACGCCGGGGGCGAACTCGGGGGCGACGACGACCTCGGCGTAGTTCTCAACGATCAGCTTCGCCGTTTCGAGATCGCACTCGCGGTTGAGGGCGATCGCGCCGCCAAACGCCGCCAGGCGGTCCGCCTTGTTCGCGCGGTAGTAGGCCTCGGCGAGCGTGCCGCCGAGCGCGACGCCGCAGGGGTTGTTGTGCTTGACGATGACGGCGCAGGGCTTGTCGGTGAGGTAGCGGAGGATGTTGAGCGCGTTGTCCGTATCCGTCACGTTCGTCTTGCCGGGGTGCTTGCCGCTCTGGAGCAGTTCGGGCGTGGAGGCGAGATACTGCCCCGGCTGCAGCATCTCCACGTCGCCGAGGACGAGGTTGCCGTTCACGAGCTTGTAGAGCGCGGCCTCCTGTCCGGGATTCTCGCCGTAGCGGAGCCCCTTCTCCTCGCCACCGATGTTCCAGGTCACCTTCTCGTAGCGCAGCGTTTCGCGCCGGTCACCGGTAATGAACGAAATCTCCATCTTCGGCGCGAAGTGGTCGGCCTCGATGGTCCTGTAGGCGGCTTTCAGATCCTTCATGAAATTCCTTTTACTGTGAGTTGGGAAAAGACGGCTTCATTTTAGCACAGAGCCCAACTTCCGCGCAAGGTCAGGACACGCGAATCGCGTCCCGCTCACGGCGTGTCGAGTCCCAGAAGCCATGCGACGACCGCGTTCGCCTCCATCGCGGCCGCGATGCCCACGCGCGGCGAGACCGGGGCCATCCCCGCGTCCTCGACGCTCGTCTCGCCGTCGCCGACGGCCACCACGCGCGCGCCCATCCGCCGGAGGCGGATCGCATTGGAACGCCCCCAGCCGGCAAGGCCGCTTGCCGTGACAAGCCGCAGACCGAGGGGCATCAGCGCGCCAAGGAGCATCGTCTTCGCGGAAACGGCGTCCAACGCCTCCACGACGACATCGCAGCCCGCAAAAAGGGTCCGCGCCGCCGCCGCGTCGAGCTTCACGTCGACCGCCTCGATCTCCGCCTCCGGGTCGATGCGCAGGAGATTCGCCTTCAGCGCCGCCACCTTCTTCATGCCCAGCTGGTCGCGGAAGAAGAACTGCCGGTTGAGGTTCGATTCGCCCACCACGTCGAAATCCGCCACGACAAGCCGCCGCACGCCCGCGCGCACGAGATGCATCGCGCAGTTCGACCCAAGGCCGCCCGCGCCGGCGATGCCGATGCGCGCACGTTCGAGGACGGCCCGCTCCGCAGGCGTCAAGTAGGGATTTGCGGACACGCCTCAACCTCCGACCGTCAACTGGAAAACGTCCAGCGCCGCCCCCGGGCGCAGCACCACCTGCGCGAGGTCCGCGCCCGGCGCATGGACGACGCCCCCGCATTCGACGATGGCATGCGCCGCATCGATTCGGCGTTCCGCCAGAAAACCGGCCACCGTCGCCTGTTCGGTCTCAACCTCGTCGCCCTGATAGACAATCTTCATCTCTTTCCTTTCCTACGCGGGGTCTGCCCGCTTCTTCCCGGCCGCTCCGCACGCGCCCGAACGGCTTCCGGGCCACACGCCTCCAGTATATCACAACCCCTTTCGTGTGGCCGGGGAACACGGCTTTAGTCGCGCGAGCGCGGGCGCCGTCATTTCCGAAGCTGGCGCCGGACTTTCCCGAACGCGGTACGCATCGCCGCCTCCCCGCCCCAGGCAACGCCCTTGCGGGCGGGCGAGACGATGCGGAAGTGGGTCGTCAGCTTGTGCCGTTCGAGTTTCCAGCCCTGCGCCTCCTCGACGACGTCCCACCAGATCCCGGCGTCGACGACCGTGTGCGGAATCGTCGGGAAGTCCTGCATCACCATGACCGCGTCCGACGGGCGCTCCCCCTTCAGGAGGCGCGTCATGTAGGCGAGGGAGAAGAGGACGTGGTGGTTCGCGATCTCCTTGAGCGTCCGGGACTTCGCCCAGAACGGATCGAGCTTCACCTGCTCCGTCAGGTCGGGCGGCGTGACGCATTCGACGACGTTCGTCAGAGGGGACGCGGACCCGTTCGCCCCGAACGCAACGCCCTTCTCGCCGCCGACGAGGGCGTAGACGTAGCGGAGGGTGACGTCGTCGGGATTGCAGACCGCGAGGACCGGCCGGATGGAAGCCGCGCCCATCCGTGCGAGGTCTGCGTCCCCGGAGGGAATCGCCGCCGCGAGCAGAACCGCCTGTTGGATTTTCATTCCCTTCTCCGCCAGGCGCGCGAGCGCCCGCGCCGCGATGCGTCCGCCGAGGGAGTGCCCCACGACCACGAGGCGTTCCCGTTCGTCTGCGGGCAGCGCCTCGATTTCACGGGCAAGGCGTTCCGCCTCCCGGTCGGCGGACGCGACGGCCGACGGCCAGACCAGCCGGTCGCCGTCCCACGCCTTGAACGCGATCCGCGCCTGCGGATAGGCGTTCGCCAACGCGGGCATCACGCCCTCCTGCGGCTCCTGCGTCCGCATCCAGCCCGGCACGTACCACACCGTCATCGCCATCATCAACGCCTCCGCGATCATCGACCCTTCTCCGTGCTTCCCTCTGTTTCTTCTTCCTTCTGTTGCGAACTCGTCCGTTCCGAACGGAGTATTTCCCAACAATGGTCATGGGCGCCAAACGGGAAGGAAGAAGACGTCAAGCGATGTTCCGTTCGCCGGATCGTGCGCGTATCGGAAGAACCGCCACAGGAACGAGGCCTGCGACGCCCCGTTGGACTGCGCATCGTAGGTGAAGCCCGGGAAGACGTCGAAGGAGACGGCGCCCTCCCGTTCGTTCCAGTCCCACAGTTTCCAGAGACTGCGGCATCGCCGCGTGCGGATGTTTTTCGCCATGCGGTCTTCGGTGCAGTTGTATTGATACAGCCAGATGAGAAGGCTGGACGAAACTTCGTCTACATCCGAGACCTTCTCCCGCGTGGCGGGATTGTACGTGGCCGTCCGCTTCGCATCGTAATTCGCGCCAAGACGGTTCCCGATTTTCCGGTGTGATGAAATCGTGTAAAGCCGATTCGTCGGATCCCCGTGCATGCCCCCGCCGATCGTGTGGAAGTTGTCCGAGAAGAGCAGCCAGTCCGTGCGACTTTGCACGTTGAACGCATTGCCCGTCAATTGCGTCGAAACAACGCCCTCCCAATTCGTCACCACCTCCCTGTCAACGGTGATCCACTCGGGCAGCCGTTGTGCCTCCCAATCCAATCGCGCACAGGTCTCGTCGAACGTGCGACTTTCACGGTAGTTCCAGACCGGGAAGAGCCATCCGCCCTTGTCGGCCCCCGTTCGCCATCCGAGAAACGGCGTCGCATAGCGCCATGTCTGTCCCCACCCAAAGAGGGGTGTCACGAGAGACTGCCCGCGTGACCAGGCGAACAGGGGCAGCAGATAGGCGTCCGTCCATTCCCCCTTCCGTTCGCCCCATCCAAACAACGGCGATAAGAACCCTTGGGAATGCCCCCACAGGAATACCGGGAACAGGTAGGCGTACTCGATGTCTTCGCCCTCGTATGCCCACCCGGAGAAATACCAGCCCAACCAGGTCTTCGATGAATGCTGACCGAACGTCTGGCGAATCAGCGGAAACAGGCTCCAGGTCTGCTCATTATGTTCGAACGACCAGGATCCGATACCCAGCAGAATCTTGCCGTCGGAATGTACCGTTTCCGTCCCCTCGTATCCCGTGTTTCCCCACGCCAGAAGGGAGGGAATCGCCCACCACGTTGTCGTGCCCTTATCCCCGTGCATGTAGAACGAGGAAACGAACGTATCCGAATCCTGATAGCAAAGTGGGAGAATCCAGTACGCATCGTCTTTCCTCCCGTAAAACGGCGTTGCCAGAAGACCGGTGTCGTCTGCATAGTAGAACGGGAAGGTCCAGTGGGCATCTGGCGTTTTCCCGTAGACCGGCGTGATGAACCGTCCGTCGGAATCTTCATACCAGAGGGGGAGCAGCCAGGAGGAACGGACCTCCGAATCACGATACTGGATGCCGGCCAGACCACCCAGGGTATAGAAATTCCACCAGCTCTTAAACATCTCGTCACTGAACATCCGTCCCTTGTAGTGCCACAACGGGAACAGGACATTGTATTCGCCGAAATTCCAGTAGACCGGGAAGAGGCACTGGAAATAGTCTGACAAGAAGAGAGGAAAGATTCGATACATTCCATCCTCCAGATCCGCCTGGATGAACGGCCAGAGGAGATTGAACTCGTCATACCGTCCACCAGCTCCGTTCTGGCGGTACTGGGAATAGAGGGGGCGGATCGCAAACAGGTCATCCGAAAAGGTGATGACCGGCCAGGCGATCGAACCCGTCGGATCGTCCCAATACGCAAGGGGCCAGAGGTTCACGCGATCAGACACTTCGCCGACGGTTTTCCTTTCCTCCCCTGCATAGAACGGCGTCCCCTTCATCGTCGGCGTCCGGCACCCTGCCAGCAAACAGATTATGCCACCCACAAGAATCATTTGCCTCATGTTCATTTCACACCTTCCTTTCCGTCTTCCCGGGCCCACTTCAGCACGGACTTGCCGTTGAGTTCAATGTCCGTGAGGACGATTCTGCCTCCGAGGACACGGTAGACCGCAACGGCGTCGCGTGATTTCTCGCGCAACAGCCTTTCCGCCGCCGGCGCCAGTTTCTCGTTCACGAAGAGCCGGTCTGGGAAGGTTGCGCAAACGGCGAGTCCCGACGCCATGCGACGTTTCTCGAAATCCTCCCACGGTTCCTCCTTTCGGCGTTCTCTCGAACTCAGGCGGTAATCCATCCTGGAAGATTTCGGCCTCACCCAGACACCTTCCTTTGTCGGCTCGAACGCCGCTTCGGCCACGCGCCAGAGCCCGTTCGTCGCCGGTTCGATGCGGACGACGAATTTGTTCTTGAGCCCGTAGTCGAGGTTCGTCACCGAAGAGGGCAACGTCGTCGTCCACTCCTCCACGGTCGTCCGCAGATAGCGTCCGCGCAGCGGATCGTAGGGATCGTATGCCGTACACGGGAAGCGAACCTCCACGCCCTGCACCACAATGCGCTCGTAGCGCAGGATCAGCCAGCCGAGGGCAAGTCCCTGCACGGCCAGAACCAGCGCGATGAGTGTCGTTCTCTTCATCTTGTTCATGTCGTTGTCCTCCTCTTCTTGAGCCGCAGCATGTAGACGTTCAGGGCCACCAACGCCACACCGGCGCCGATGAGCACGATCCCCTTGCCCGTGAAGGGCAGGCGGCTTTCAAGGAACTTCACGAGCACAAGCCACAGGAACAGGGCGGCGCCGAGATTCACCGTGGAGAGCTTCATCCGGCGAACGCCCGCATAGACGACGCCGACGGCCAGTGCGAGCGCGGCGACATACAGGCCAATCCAGGCAAAGGCCGCAGCCATCGCCGCGCCAGTCGCCACGAGGAGGGCGGGCGTGATCCAGAACGGCAGCTTGAAGTAGACACCCGCAAGAAGGACAACCGCCGCACACAGCCAGAAGATGACAATGAAGATCTCCGCCCCATAGATGATAGCGCTGGTGGGCAGCAACGCATACAAAAGGAGAATTCCCGTTCCGAACGAATAGATAAACCCCGTCATGCTCTGCCCCGCTTTCAACGCGATCCTGCCGGGCTTCCGCCGGATGAAGGCGACAAAGGCGGGCAGGGAGAGCGCCATCAACCCCAGCGACCAGACGGCAAGCGGCCAGGCGGTATACCCCGTCAGATTCATCGCGATTCCCCACGCAATCGCGAAGACCGGCCAGAACGCCATCGGAACGACGGCCCTCGTCACCCAGACGACGGGCAGGCACAAGAGCGCCACGAACAGGATGAGGTCGGGCACCGTTCCGCCGATCTGGTACGTCTGGGCGATCAGGCAGGCGGCGGCGCCCGTCGCGATGCACCAGGCGATGCCCAGCGGTTCCCAGAGGGACATGGACGTCCACCCTTTCCGGGACGCCACCAGCGCAAGGACGCCGCAGAGAACAACGGGCGCCAGCGCCAACGCCGCCCGCACGCCACGGCCGAACACATCCCAGTTCGCGGCGAAGAGCGCAATGACGCCCAGGCCGATGAGGAGCGCGCCGAAGATTCCGGCGATCCGTGCCCCCAGCGAAACCTTCGAATCCGCTGCGGCATAGCGCCCCTGCAGCGTTGCGGCGAGTCCGTCGTCGATGACGCCCTCCTGCCGCCACGTCGCGATTTCCGTTCGCATCCATTCCTGTCGGTTCATTTCGTACCGCCTTTCCGCTGATTGTATGTGAGCAAATTGAACAGCGTATGGCAGATGTGGTCGCACACGCGGACGCGCCAGGCCGCGTCCTTCACGCCCTTGGGGCGGAAGGAGGCGTGCCAGGACTTGTCGGCGAGCGCGTAGACGCTGACCTGCGCCCAGACGGAGGAGGTCCAGAGTCCCTGTTCCTCCGCGTCGTCCACGGCCATCGCGACGAGACGGCGCAGGGCGTCGTAGACGGGCTTTCCGAACGATTCCCTGAATTCGGCGTGGAACGCGGTGGGGCGCGTGACCTCGTGCCGGAAGAGGGCCGCGCAGCGCTTCTGCGCCTTTTCGGTCGGGAGGGTCATGAAGAGGAAGTCGTCGATCCACGTCCGCAGCGCCGTCCGCCAGCCTGCGGCGTCGCGCACGCCGTCCGCCAGCGTCGCGAGCGGCGCGCCGAGATCGCCGAAGAGCCGCTGCGCCGTCAGGCGGTAGAGGGCCTCCTTTGCGCCGAAGTAGCGGTTGGCGAGCGCCACGTTGACGCCGGCGCGCGCGCAGATCGCCCGCACCGACGCGAGCTCGAAGCCCTTCGCCGCAAACTCGTCCGCCGCCGCTTCGAGAATCGCCTCGCGCGTCGCCGCGCCGTCAGCGCGCACGCGCCGCATCGGTTTCGTCGTCATTGTACCAGTCCTCCAGGTGGTGGTTGAAGTCGAGCCGCGTGCCGTTCGCCCATTCGCGCGCGCGCGCCGTGATGTCCTCGAAGCGCATCGTCACCCTGCGGCGCGGCATGAACGGGACGGCGAAGAGCCACAGGAGGAAGGAGCGGACGAGCGTGGGGCCGAACGCCGGCGAGGCGGTGCGCCCCTTCCGGCTCCAGATCGAGCCCCAGAGGCCCGTCGTGCGCACGGCGACGACGCGCGCGTCCGGCGGCAGCGCGCGGCAGACGTTGTAGGCGAGCTGGCGCGTGCCGATCTCCTCGCGCGGCTCCGTCCAGATGTGGCCCGACGGGTAGAAGATCACGTTGTCGCCCCGCGCGAGCGCGTCCGTCACGACGTCCTGGAGGCCGCGCGCGATCTTCGCGCCCGCCACGCTGCGGCGCTTCCGCAGGTCCGGCACCTTCACGCAGCCGAGCGTCTTCAGCACCTTCGCGGAGATGCCGCCGCGATCCAGGAACAGCTCGTCCGCAAGCGGCTTCGCGCCGCGCCGCCACAGCTCCGCGCCGACGAGCATCGGATCGACCATCGCCGGGTGGTTCGGCAGGAAGAGGAGCGGCACGCCCTCGGGCAGCGCCTCCAGCCCCTCGACCGTGACCGCGTAGCGCCGCCCGAACACCCACTTGCCCACGCGGCACAGCACGGTGCGGTAGTTGAAGACGAAGACGAGCGGCACGACCGCCAGCACGGCCGCGAGGAGCAGGAGGAACGCGCGCGGACCGAAGAGCGCGCTCACGGCGACATACGAGAGCGAGGCGAACATCATGAAGAGGAACGACACCTGGTTGAAGTACGCGAGCATCGTGTTGAGCCTCGGCCCCTTCACGACCTTCTGGATCTCCGCGTCGAACGGCAGCTTGAAGAACCCGAGGTCGAACGCGAGGACGGCAAGGACCGCCGCGAACGCGACCGGCCCCAGCGGCACGAAGAAGAGGACCGCCAGAAGCGCGGCGGCGGCGAGTCCGAAGGCCGGCGTCGCCGCGAGGAGGAAACGCCGCCGGTCGACGAAGCCCGCGACGACCTGCCCCGCCACGATGCCGACCGCCGCCGCGCACAGCATCGCCCCCGTCCACGTCGAATCCAACCCCATCACCTGCCTGCCGTAGACGAGAAGCCCCATCTGGAGCATGGCCGCCGCCCACCAGAAGACCGACAGCGTGACGATCACGGCGTTGAGCCCCGGATAGCGCCGCGCCAGGCGGTACGCACGCGACAGGTAGCGCACGGGGTTGATCGCGTGGATCGCCCGGTTCGGCTCCTCGTCCGCACGGATCGTGTAGCTCAGCGCGAGCCCGGCGGCGGCAAAGCCGACGAGGCAGGCGTCGCGCGCCCACGCGGGCGCGCCGTCCGCCGCGAACGACGCGGTGATCGTGCCGGCGAGGACGGCCGCGAACGCGACGCCTTCCATGCCGCCCATCCCCGTGGAGATGCGGTCCGCGCCGCCGACGTCCCGCACGAGCGCGTACTTCGCGGGCGAGTAGAGCGCGCTCTGGAGCCCCATCAGGAGGACGGACGCGACGACGAGCGCGGCGGACTCCAGCGCGAACCCGGCGACGGCGAGCGCGACGATCGGCAGCTCGGCCCATTTCGCGAGGCGGAAGATCCGCACCTTCGGGAAGAGCGCGGTCAGCCGGTCGGCGAGCGGCGAGAAGACGACGTAGGGGACGACGAGCGCGGCGGCGACCGTTCCCATGAAGACGGACTGCAGGCGTTCGTCCGCCAGCCATCCGATGACCGTGAAGCTCGCCAGCGTCTTCAGGAAGTTGTCATTGACAACCCCGAAGAAGTTCGTCGCGAAGAGCGGCAGAAACGATCTTTTCATGCGCAGGAACCTCCTTGTAAGGTAAACACGCGATTACTTTATCATTTCCGCCGCCGCCTGTCAACGGCCGTCGGGCATCCGCCCCTGCCGCCCCTCAGCGGAGCGTCAGCTCGTTGGCGTCCGGCTCGCGGACGCCCCACGGGAACGCGCCCAGCTCGACGAGGGCCTCGCCCGCGAGGAAGAGCGACCCGCAGACGACGACCGTGCCGCCGTTCGCGCGCGCCCAGGCGAGCGCCTTCGCCAGCGCCTCCGAAAGGTCCGCGCACGCCTCCGCCGCCGCGAAGCCGGCCATGAGCATGCGCTCGGCCGTCTCCGCCGGGTCGAGCGAGCGCGCGTTCCGGATGGGCGTCGCCCAGCCGTGCGTCGCGAGGGCGCTCATGATGCGCAGGT
>URIT01000032.1 GCA_900547945.1 uncultured bacterium | reverse complement strand
CGGGCGGGGCGTCGGGCGAGGCGCGCGTGACCGTGCGCCGGGCCGTCGGCGAGGACGACGGCGGGCGCGTCGCCTGGGCCGACCAGGAACTTGTCTGGGCGGACGGCGAGGACGGGCGCCGGGAGGTGGGCTTCGCCGTGCGGGCGGACGAGACGCCGCAGGGCGAGACGGCGCTCACGCTGAACCTGGAGGCGGGCGCGCCCTGCGCGGCGGACCTCGGCGAGCCGGCGGCCTGTACGGTCACGGTGGTGGACACCGATGCGCCCTGCCTCGAACGGCTTGCCTACGACGTGGACGCGCTCAAGGGCTTCGCGACCGAACTGCCCCTGCGCCTCATCAACGTGCGCGACGGCGACACGGCAATCCGCATCTCCCGGGTGCGCGGCTCGGCGGCGCCGCCGGCCGGCATGCGCATCCGCTACGACGCCGCGCGCGGCGTGGCCGTCCTGGACGGCGTGCCGACGCGGCCCGGCACGTATGTCTTCACCTGCACGGTGACGGCGCGGCGCGACGGCGCGGCGGCCACCGGGTTCGAGACGACGGTGCGGATCGTCGTGCGCGACCCGTCGGAGGGCAATGCGTTCCTCGGCGTGCGGCGGCCGGCGCAGCGGATCGACCTGGAGACGGACGTCGAGGGGGTCCGCTGCGCGGCGGGGTACCTCGACTTCGCGGTCACGTCCGCCGGGCGGCTCTCCGCGCGCTACACGGGCGCGGATGCGCGGCGGCGGCCGTCGTTCGCGGGGAACTGGCAGGCGCAGGATGCGGACGGAACGGCGCGCGCGGCGCTCGTCGCCCGGACCGGCGAGACGCTGGACGTCGCGATGGACGCGACGGGGGCCGTGGAGCTGGCGCTGTCCGTTTCGGACGGCGGGTGCGTCTTCGCGGGCGCGCACATCCTGACGGCGCGGGCGGATTGGCCCGGGACGGACGCGGCGCGGCATGCGCCGTTCAGGGGGCAGTACAACGTGGCGCTGGAGGCGGCGGAGGAGGGCGGCGCAGGCGGCTACCTGGCCCTGAAGATGGCGACGGCGGCGGCGGTGCGGAAGGGCCGGGTGCAGTATGCCGGCGTCCTGCCGGACGGCACGGCGGTGAGCGGCACGACGACGCTGGGGGCCCTTGCGTCCGGCGGGACGGAGGTCGCGGTCTTCGCCCGCGCGGCGCGGAACGTCCTGGGGGCGATCCTGCACCTCGACGCCGACGGGGCGTCGAAGTGGGAGTCGGCGGAGGCCGTGCCGGGCGAGGACCGCCTGGCGCGCGAACTCGTCACGGCGGCGCCCGGCGCGGCGGCGTATGTCCTGCCCCGCACGGTGGCGGGGGCCGGCGAGCCGTCCTTCTACGGCGTCTACGGATCCTACTTCGAACCGCGCGTCTCCCCGCTGCGGCTCGATGCATTCTACGACGACGCGACGCGCTTCGCGCCGGGCGGACTGTACGCGCTCGCCTTCGGCGTGCCGGAGGGGACGGCGCCGGAGGGCGCGGTCGAGGCGCGCGACGCGGCGTTCGCCTGCGCGCGGACGGCGGGGCTGTCCTTCTCCTACTCGCGCCAGACGGGCGCGTTCAGAGGGGCCGTGCGCGTCCGGGGCGCGGCCGGGCGGACCGTGACGGGGGCCTACCGGGGCCTCGTCGTCCCCGGTTGGGTGCTGCCGTGCGAATGCGGGCTCGTGGCCCCGGAGAAGCCCTTCGGGACGGGCGTCCTCCTCCTGCGCGGAGCGGGCGGCACGTCCACCACCGCCCCCGTCACCTTCGACCGTCTGCGGAACTGAGACGGCAGGAAGAGGGCGAATGTAGGACATATGGGGACGCTCGTGTCGGCTATTTCGCCGTCGGCGTCCAGTATCTACGCGGGCGGGTCAACGGTCATGCCGTGACGGGCTCGGCGGCCTTCATCTGGTACCCGGGAGGTACAGACTCTCAAACGGGGAAGAAATACGAAGACATCTTCACGCTTCTCCTCTACGTCCCGCCCCGTCCGCGCGAGGGCTTCGTCGGCCTATTCGGGACAGTCGATTGCACGATCGATTTCAGAAGCCAGCGCATTGTGGTCGATGACTATTACAACTGGTGGGACTTGGGCGCGTAAGGATTGGACGGGTAGACTGCAAGATCACGTCCTGTACGGACTTCGCCGACCGGGAGCGACGGTCGATGTCGGCCATCGATCTCTAAGACGACAGGCGGGCTGAATCGCCGCGCCCGGCCCGCGCGCCCGATCCTTCGCCGCCTCCGCAACTTGCGGGGGCGGCGTGTTTCATTCGCGTCCCTTTCTCCGCCTTCCGCGCCCATTCCCTCCATTCGCCGTCCCTCCCTCCCCCATTCCCTTCCATCCCAATCGCCACCCCATCTCTTCCGCCCCGCCCGCCGCAGATTCCGCGCCCTGCCTCCCGCTACGGCAAGTAGCGCATCGTGTCCGTTCATCAAGAGAAGCAAGATAATAATCTTACGCACAAAAATCTCATCCCTTCCTCCTCACGAACGGCCACAGCGGCCTCGTCGCCGATCCGGCATCACATTCTCGGGTGAAACATCGACCATTCCCATTCTCGGCATCATTCTGCGCGCCAAGATCCACCTTTGACGGGCACGGCGCTTCTTCCCTCCCCACCACTGGCGCGCGGAAGATTATCTTACGCATCTAATTCTCACGCCTCCCGCAAACGCCTGCGCCGCGCTGGGAGGGGGAGAGTGTTCTCGGGGGGCGTCAACGTCCGATCCGGGGACGCCGCGCCCACGGAAGCCCCTGCCGCCATCCAGGCCCTTCACGGCGGGCATGAAACCACGCGCATCGCGGCGCGAGGACGGTGTGCGAGTCTCCCAAACGGAATCAGGCGCGGTGCCCGGCGTCTCGCCGGGCCGCCGTCAGTCCCAAGATCCGCCGCCATCCGGCAACCCGGGCCTCATCCGCCTTCGCCGAGGGCGGCGTCCACGGCGCGGAAGAGCGCGGCGAACGTGTTGGGGCAGCCCTTGAGGATCCCCTCGGCCGTCTGCCGCGCCCGCTCGGACACGGTGGTACGGCGAGGGGGCGCGCCGCCCGGCGTCGGCATCTGGGCGGGAAGGCCCACCGAGGCCGAAGGGGCGTCCCCCGCCTCCGGCGCATGCGGACCGGGGGGAGGCGGCAGGAGGGCGTCCGCCGGGACGGGGTCGGCGACCCCCGCCGCCTGGCGGAGGCGGCGCGCGAGGGACTTGTACCGCATGAGCGTCTTGTAGCGTTCGAAGAGTTCGGGTGCATGCTCGCGCAGCCAGCCCCGCACGCCGCCGTTGCGGCCGAGGATCTCGCCGTCCGGGCCGAAGCGGAGGCCGTTGTCCACGTAGCACTCCAGGTCCTCCAGGAGGCCGCCGAGGCGGACCCTCGCCTCCGGGGAGTCCCCGCGCGCGGCGAAGGCCGCGCGCAGCGCCTCCGGCGTCGGGCAGGGGTTCGCTGTCGCGCGGCGGCGGATCTTCCGCCGCTCGGCGGAGAGGGCGCGCCGGCGGGCGTTGTCGCGCGCGTAGTAGCGCGCGCGGCACGCGCGGCGCTGGAGGCGGTCCACCTCGTGCGTGAGGCCGCGCCGCAGGCAGCGGAGGCCGCGCAGGTCGGTGACGCCGAGCATGAGCTGGAGGGCGACGTGAGGATGGTGGAGGAGGAAGTCCGCCTCCTCGGCGCGCAGGGGCTCCACGTGGTCGACGAGGGCGCGGTCGTAAGCCTCCGAGAACCAGAGCCGCCGGGCCTCACGGCGTCCCGCGCGTGGGCCGGATTCCGGGACGGCATCGTCCAGCTCGCCCGCGCGCGTGTACGAGACGTCCCCGATCCGCCCCGCGCGCGGGTTGAAGAAGTTGCGCTCGACCCACGCGGCGAAGTCCGCGCGCACGGCGCCCGCGACGGCGCGCGGGACGTCCCGCAGGCGCAACGTGCCTCCGACGAGCGTGCCTCCGACGAGCGTGCCGTCACCGAGCGTGCCGTCGCCGAGCGCTTTTCTTCCTTTGTCCTTTTCACTAAACCGTTCCACGGCAAGAAGTCTACCAGATATCGGAATCACATGCAATGAGAATTTAATGCGTAAGAAATCTTCTCGGAATTCATTCCCCTATTCGCCCATCTGTGCAACAGGAATCCATGGCTCCCGTAAATCTGAGGCGAATTGCAACCGGCGAATCGCAACCGGCGAATTGCAACCGGCGAATTGCAACCCAGACGGTCCCGTACTCAACGAGGAAATGGTACACTATAGCCTGAAATCTAGAACCCCAACATACGATTCAGGAACTCAGAGGCCAACATGCTCATCAAAACCCGATCCTTCGCCCGCGCCGGTTTCCTCGGCAACCCCTCCGACGGCTACTTCGGCAAGACCATTTCGTTCGCGTTCCAGAACTTCTCCGCCGAAATCGTCATGTACGAGACACCCGAGCTCGGCTTCGTCCCCAGCGACGTGGACGATGCGACCTTCGCCGCGCCGGACGACCTTCTGCGCGACATCCAGCTCTTCGGCTACTACGGCGGCATCCGGCTCATGAAGGCCGTCGCGAAGCTCTTCTTCCTCTGGTGCCGCGAACGGGGCATCGCCCTTCCCGCGCGCAACTTCACGGTTCGCTACACCTCGAACATCCCGCGCCTTGTGGGGCTCTCCGGCTCCTCCGCCATCTGCACGGCCATGCTCAAGGCGCTTCAGCAGTTCTACGGCGTCCAGATTCCGCTCGAAGACGCCCCCACGCTCTGCCTGGAGGCGGAGCGGGATGAACTGGGCATCCAGTGCGGCCTCCAGGACCGTGTGATCCAGATGTACGAGGGTTGCGTCTTCATGGACTTCGACAAGACCCTCGTCGAATCCTCCGGGCACGGCCGCTACGAACGCCTCGACCCCGCCCTTCTGCCGCACCTCTACATCGCCTACGACCCCCAGCGCGCCGAAGTCTCCGGCACCTACCACAAGAAGCTGCGCGTGCTCTTCGAGGAGAAGAAACCCGACATCGTCGCCGCCATGGGTGAATTTGCGGACATCGCCCAGCAGGGACGCGACGCACTGCTCGCCGGACGCCTCGACAGGCTGCCCGCCCTCGTCGATGCGAACTTCGACCTCCGTGACCGCATCTTCAACGTCGCCCCCGCCAACCGCAACATGGTCCTGGCCGCCCGCTCCACGGGCGTCTCCGCCAAATTCGCCGGTTCCGGCGGCGCCATCGTCGGCATTTACGAAGACGACGCCCAGTACGAACGGCTTGTCCAGGCCCTCGGCGCCATCGGCTGCCAGACGATCCGTCCCACGGTGGCGTAGACAAAACCTCCCTGTTCCCTCCATATCCATGAATTCCACTACCTTGAAACGCCGTGTCTGGGTCGAAATCAACCTCGGCACGCTCAGGAAGAACTTCGACAGGATTGCCGCCGCCGTAAGGCCCGCGCGGGTCCTGTGCGTCATGAAGGCGAACGCCTACGGCCTCGGCGTGGAGCCGTATGCCGCCGCGCTTGCGCAGACGGACTGCGCGGGGTTCGGCGTCGCCGAACCCTTCGAGGCCCTGCAGCTCGTCGCGCTCCAGCGGACGGCCCCCGCGCCCAGGCCCGTCCAGATCCTCTCCTCGGTCCTCCCCGATGAAATCGAGCCGATGGTCGAGGCGGGCGTCACCCTGCCGGTTGTGGATCTCCCCACGGCGCAGCGCATCAGCGCCGCCGCGCAGAAACTGAAGACGACGGCGAAGGTCCACTTCAAGCTCGATACCGGCATGGGCCGCCTCGGCATCCTCGCGCCGGACGCCCCGCGGGTCATCCGCGAGGTGAAGCGCCTTCCGCATCTCGACTGCGAAGGCGTCTTCTCGCATTGTCCGATGGCCTACGATCCGTCCAGCACCTTCACCGAGGAGCAGATCGACCTCTTCACGTCCATCCTCGCGGACGTGGCGAAGAGCGGCATCACCTTCCGCGTCGTCCACATCGCCGCATCGGACGCGATCAACAACTTCCCGCGTGCCGCGCAGCCTCCCTTCACGCAGGTGCGCACCGGCATCAACCTCCACGGGTCCTTCGACCCGAACGGTAAGCGCGCCCTGCAGGTCGAGTCCGTGCTGACCCTCAAGACCCGCGTCGCCCAGGTGCGCGACCTCCCGCCGGGCACGACGCTCGGCTACGGACGCACCTGGTGCCTGAACCGGACCACCCGCGTCGCGACGATTTCCGCCGGCTATGCGGACGGCCTGCCGCTCGCCCTCACGAACCGGGGCCACGTCCTCATCCAGGGTGTGCCCTGTCCCGTCATCGGGCGCATCTCGATGGACTACACCACTGTCGATGTCTCCCGCGTCCCCTCCGTCCTCCCCGGCGACGAGGTCGTCTGTCTCGGCCGTTCCGGCTCCCACCAGATCACCCCCGACGACTGGGGCGCCCTCAAGGGAACGCACGCCTACGAAATCATCTGCTCCCTCGGCAACCGCGTCGAGAGGGTGTACGTGTAATGGGCGTCCTCCTCGCAAGCGAACGGAAGACGGCAAAGGGGCGGTTCTTCCTCGCCCTTGTCTACGGACTTCTGGCCCTCGGGGGGCTGACGATGGTCTACCCCTTCGCCGTCATGCTCTCCGCGAGCCTGTCGGGGCCCTACGACTACAACCGCCACGAACCCGTCCTCCGCGCCTTCTGGGACCGAAACGACCGCTTCATGCGTTCGCTCGCCACCTACTTCCCGCGCTTCCCGCGCGAGGTCTATCCCGACGCCCCCGAAGCCTGGGGCAGCTGGCTCTCCGTCGCGCGCGACCACGTCGGCGTCGCCGCCTTCGCGCAGCGCCACCTCGACCCCGCCCGGACGAACGCGGCCGTCTACCTCGACTGGAAGGCGAAGGCCGAGCGTTTCTGCAGCACGGTCCTCAGCTGGGATCTCGACTACACCACATGCGCCTACGATCCCCGCGATGTCGCCCCTTTCGTCGCCACACAGACCACCCTCGACGAAATCAACCGCACCTGGCCCGTCCGCTACCGCAGCTTCTTCGACGTCTCCTTCACCGCCGAATCGAAGATCCCCCTCGGCCACGCCTCCTGGAAGCCTCCCCGCGACGATCCCAAGTACGCGATGTGGCGCGCATTCAAGGACGCCTACCGCGAGCGGATGCGCACAGACGGCGACTACGTCTGCCGCACGCTCCCCTTCCTCCCGCGCGGCGACGCCCCGGAGGACCGGCAGCTCCGCGAGCGGACGACCTCGGACCTGCGGGCGGCCCTCGCCGTCCAGTTCCTCGAACACGGACGGCGTGACTTCCTCCGCAGCTGCTGCGTGAACTACCGCCTCGTCGGCCAGTACCTCTTCCAGCGCGGGCGCGCCTTCTTCAACACGGTCCTCCTCGTCCTCCTCTCCGTCCTCGCCCACCTCACCGTCAACCCGCTCGCCGCCTACGCCCTCTCGCGCTTCCGCCTGCGTGGCACGGAGAAGATCCTCCTCTTCCTCCTCGCGACGATGGCCTTCCCCGCCGCCGTCACGGCCATCCCCGGTTTTCTGCTCGTGCGCGACCTCGGCCTCCTCAATACCCTCGCCGCGCTCGTCCTCCCGACAGTCGCGAGCGGCATGGGCATCTTCATCCTCAAGGGCTTCTTCGACGCACTCCCCCGCGAACTCTACGAGGCCGCCGCCATCGACGGCGCCTCCGAATGGACCGTTTTCCGCAAGATCACCCTCCCCATGACGACACCCATCCTCGCGGTGAACGCGCTCAACAGCTTCGTCGCCGCCTACAATTCCTGGGAATGGGCCTTCCTCGTCTGCCAGGAGGAGTCCAACTGGACGCTCGCCGTGTGGATGTACCAGATGAGCCAGCAGATGGGCGGCCAGCCCTGGTGCGTGATGGCGGGGTTCGTCCTCGTCTCCATCCCCACCGCCCTCGTCTTCCTCGCCTGCCAGAAGATCATCCTCCGCGGTATTGTGCTTCCCAGCATGAAGTAGGCAGGTCAGAACTCGACGCCCGCCCGCGCGGGGACGCCCCGTTCGAAGGGATGGCGCACGGACCGGATCTCGGAAACGTAGTCGGCCAACGCGGCGAGCCCCTCCGGACAGCGCCCCGTCAGGACCGTCTCCACGCCGCGTTCCCGCGCACCCTCCAGGACCGCGCGGCACAACGCCGGATCGGCCATCGGCGTTGTGTAGACGTACGTGAACTCGTCAAGCACGAGGAGACCGGGCGGCTGTGCGCCGTCCAGCCGGGAAAGAACATCGCGCAGCAGCGCGTCATGTCCGGCGACCACGCGGGCCCGTGCGGCCGCGTCGAGGTTCCACCAGAAGCCGCATGGGGCCGGCAGACGCAGCACGTCGACGCCCAGTTGGCGCAGACTTGCGCATTCGCCCGTCGGCCCGCCCTTGAGGAACTGCGCGAAGAGAACGCGCCAGCCATGTCCGCGCGCCCGCACGGCGAGCCCGACGGCGGCTGTCGTCTTGCCCTTCCCCTCGCCTGTGTAGAGATGGATCATGTGCCGTGTAGCCTTTCCTGTGAAAGGGGTATCATACGCTGCAGATCTTCGAGCGTCAAGCGGTCCTTCAGGCCCGTGCCGCTCAACTTCCGGTGAAACGACTCGCGCATGAGGACGGCGAGCTTGCGCACGGCCCAGGGGACGGGCATGCCGGCGGGGCGGATGTTGGAGACGCAGTTGCGGTCCGAATCGACGGAACTGTTGCGCGCCCCGTAGGTGAAGTAGGCGCTGAGGGAATCCTTCGCGCCGAGACCCGGCCGTTCGCCGAGGAGGATGATCGCCATCCGTGCGCCAAGCGCGTCGGAGATCGCATCCGCGATCTTGACCCGCCCGAACGGCACGACGACGACGGGGTAGAACGAGAACGTGTCGCCAAGCTCGTCGCGCAGCCCCGTGGCGACGGCGACGGCGTGTTCCTCCGCCGCGACGGCCGAGAGGCCGTCCGAGATGACGACCACGATGTCGCGCACGCCCCATTCGAGCGCACGGGCTCTCAGGAACGCCGTGGATTCGTCCGTCAGGATCCGCCCGCGTTCCGGATGGAGCAGGTAGTCGAGTTTGTCCGAGATGAGCGACCGTACGTCGACGTGCGCGAAGCCGGCGGCGTCGAGCTGTTCGTGGAGGACCTCGGGGGGGAACGGCGCATGCACGGCATCGCGCGCGCGGGCGTGGGCAAGGCGGAAGTCGAGCAGATTGACTGTCCGAAGGCTCCCGCCCGCCCGCCCCATCGCAAGGCGTGCGGGCGTGAAGTGGCGCAGGGCCGCCCACGGGTCAGGGGATAAGTTCGCGCTGGTAGCCGATAAGAGCATGTTGGCCTCCTGTGTGGTTGACGAGACGCTGACGCACATCGACGAGATCCATGTCCTCCAGCCACGCCTCGAACTCGGGCGCAGGGCGCTTGCCGAAGACCTGCCGCACGTACTGGAGATCGTGGTAGCTCGTCGTCTGGTAGCCGAGCATGACGTCGTCGCCGCCGGGAATCGCCATCTGGTAGGTGAGCCCCGCTGCGGCGAAGCAGGTCATGAGGACGTCCATGTCGTTCTGGTCGGCCTCGGCATGGTTCGTGTAGCAGATGTCGCACCCCATTGGCAGGCCGAGGAGCTTGCCGCAGAAGTGGTCTTCGAGCCCCGCACGGATGATCTGCTTGCCGTCGTAGAGGTATTCTGGGCCAATGAAGCCGACGACCGTGTTGACGAGCAACGGCTTGAACTTCCGCGCGACCGCGTAGGCGCGCGCCTCGCAGGTCTGCATATCGACGCCCCAGTCGCCGCGCCCGGAAAGCGCGCTGCCCTGACCCGTCTCAAAGTACATCACATTCTGTCCGACCGTGCCGCGCTTCAGCGAGAGGGCGGCGTCGTAGGCTTCCTGGAGGATGCCCAGGTTGACGCCGAAGACGCCGTTGGCGATCTCCGTTCCGGCGATGGACTGGAAGACAAGGTCGACGGGTGTCCCCGCGCGCATGACTTCCAGGGCGTTCGTGACGTGGGCGAGCACACAGCTCTGCGTGGGGATGTGGTAGCGGTGGATGAGTTCGTCGATGAGCTTGAGGAGTTCCTGCATCATCGGTACGGAGTCGGTCGCGGGGTTGATGCCGATGACGGCGTCGCCGCAGCCGTAGAGGAGCCCTTCCAGCATGGAGGCGGCGATGCCCTTGAGATCGTCCGTCGCATGGTTCGGCTGGAGGCGTGTCGAGAGGCGCCCCCGAAGCCCGATCGTGTCGCGGAAGGCCGTGACGACGCGGCACTTGGAGGCGATGAGGATGAGATCCTGGTTCGCGCAGATCTTCGAGACGGCCGCCACCATCTCGGGCGTGAGGCCGGGGGCGAGCGCCGCGAGAGTCTGCTCGTCCGTCTCATAGCGGAGAAGCCAGTCGCGGAATGCGCCCACGCTGAGGTTCTTGACGGGGGCGAAGGCGGCGACGTCATGGGTGTCCACGATGAGGCGCGTCACCTCGTCCTTTTCATAGGGGATGAGGGGTTCTTCGAGGAACTGCGCGAGGGGCACGTCGGCGAGAAGCATCTGCGCCGCGACGCGCTCCTCGTCGCACGAGGCGGCGCAACCCGCCGTGACGTCGCCGGACCGCATGGGCGAAGCCTTCCCCATCAGGTCCTTTAGGGAGTTGAACGTCCAGTGTTTCCCGGAAATCTCAAGCGTGACAGGTTTCATGCCCGACAAACTAGCAGAACCCGTGCCAGACGCCAACACCCCCTCTCCCACCCCTCCTGTCTTCCGTAAACCGTCACATCTCCCTCCCCTTTTTACACAAGCTGAAACACAATCCATCCAACTTCCCCTCTCTCATCCCTCTCACTTTCTCACACACGCATAAACCGCCCCCAAGCCTCCATCAAGCCCCATTAGAATTATTACGCATCGAAATCTCATTGCATCTCACCGCCCCCTCTGCTACACTGTGCGGCGGAAAGGAGAAAACGGACATGATGGCAAGGCAAATCGCAGACGAGGTGCGCGCGAACTTCCAGGCGTGGGTCGAGCGGAACTTCTTCAACGCACGGGCGGGACGGATCGGCGGCGTTTCATACGCGCGCGCGGGGGAACTGGACGACGTCATCGCAGCGGATGGAAAACGGGAAGACCGCCGCCTCTGGTACGCGGAGGCGTACGACCGTGCCCTCGTCGACCACATCGAGCCCCTGCGCGCGGACGAGGCGGATTTCCTCCTTCACAACCCGCTCATCGCCCTCCAGCTCGCACTCGGCGTCACGGACCTACGAGGCCTTCGCTGTCTGCGGCGCGGCCTCACGCACGAGGTCAACCGCCTCCAGGCACGTTCCTACCGCGCGCGCTACTATATACGCGACAACGCCCGCCGCCGTGCCCTCGCCGCCGAGCGGCGGCGGATGACACGCCGTACGACCCTAAACCCCTGTCCGACGCCGGAAGACCTGCGTACCGCCTACGCCGCGCGCGGGGTATCGCCCGAAGCGAAGATCCGCCTTGGAGGAATTCTGGAAGATCTTGAGTGCTACGTGGACAACTGCCTCCGGTTCGGTCCGGATGGCGAGATCCTAGGTCGCAACGGTGGCGTGAAGGCATGGTTGCGCGAACATGTGCCCGAACTCTTCGAGCATTACAAGACGCTGATGCGTTACAAAGCCCTCGCGAAACGCCTCCGCCAGGCAACCGGCGTTCGTGATCCCGTACCAACCTCCGCCATCTTCGACGAGCCGTCCGCGCCGTTGAGCGCAACGAGGGAAACGAAGAAGAGAGATTATTACGCATTGGAATCTCATCTTATGGCGGCACGGATGCTCGTAAAGGGGTGTACGAATACGTGTGAGGCACTTCTGAGGGCCGTTGAGGCGACTCTTGACGGTGCGGATACGGGTCGAACGGATACGGGTCGAACGGGGAGAACAAGAACATGTGGGGTGGGGGGAAATGATGGTGTGTTCCAAACGTGTTGCGTGGAGGAGAGGGAACGGGAAAAGAAGTGTCTGCGGCGCGTCCTGTCGAACGCGCCGCAGACGAGGGCGGGGGAGGGACGGGAGGGGGGCGCCTAGGGCAGCGTGTAGTGGAACGCGCTTGCGCAGAGATCCCGGAACCAGCCGCAGTGCGTGACGAGCCAATCGACGGGGCCGAGGGCCTTGCCGTTGACGTAATCCGGGAACCAGAGGGCGATGTCCGGGAAGACCATGATCAGGACGATCGCGGCGACCATCAGGAGGAGGAACGGGACGATCGACGCATAGATGTCCTTGATCGTGATGCAGTCCGGGCTCATCGCGCGTATCATGAAGAGGTTGTAGCCGAACGGCGGGGTGATGTACGCGATCTGGCAGGTGATCGTGTAGAGAACGCCGAACCAGATCGGGCTGAACCCGAGTTCCTTCACGAGCGGGATGAAGAGCGGCGCGACGATGATGAGCATCGCGGTGTCGTCGAGGAAAATGCCCATGACGATGAACGTGAGCTGCATCAGGAAGAGGATGCACCACGGCGAGAGGCCGAGGTCGCCGGTGAAGAACTGCTTCAGGACGTCCACCGCGTGCAGCGAGTCGAAGACCGCCGAGAAAGAGAGGGCCGCCATCATGATCCAGAGGAACATGGCCGAGTTGTCGAGTGTCTCCTTCAGGGTCTTCGTGAAGACCTTCAGCGTGAGACGCCGCTTGCAGAGCGCGATCAGGAACGCGGCGAGCGCGCCGACGGCGGAACTCTCCTCCAATGAGGTGAGGCCCGAGAAGAACGAGCCGATCACCGCGAGCACGAGCAAGATTGGGAGGATGCCGGCGCGCAGCACGCGGAACTTCTCCGCCCAGCTGAAGTTGCGCTGCTCCTTCGGCAGGATTGGTCCGAGCGCCGGGTTGAGGCGGCAGCGGATCACGACGTAGCCGAAGAAGAGGAGCGAGAGGAGCGCGGCCGGGCCGATGCCGGCGAGCCAGAGGTCCTTGACCTGCTCACGCGCGATCATCCCGTAGAGAACGAGCACGACCGACGGCGGGAAGAGGATGCCGAGCGACGATCCGGCCTGGATGACGCCGGAGATCATGCGCTTGTCGTAGTTCCGCTTCAGGAGCTCCGGCAGCGCGACCGAGCAGCCGATCGCCATGCCGGCGACCGAGAGGCCGTTCATGCACGAGATCATGACCATCACGAGCAGCGTGCCGACGGCGAGGCCGCCCCGGAGACCGCCGAACCAGACGTGGAACATGTAGTACATGTCGTTCGCGATGCCCGATTCGGAGAGCATGAAGCCCATGAACACGAACATCGGCAGCGTCAGCATCGGGTACCAGTTGAACAGCTTGATCGCCGCGTTGAAGCCGTAGCCGAGCGCGCCGCGATCGATGAAGACGAGCGCGAAGGCGACGCCGATGAAGCCCATGACACCGAAGACGCGCTGGCCTGTGAGCATGAGCGCCATGAGGAGGGAGAACATCAGGAAGACGATGATCCCCGGATAGGACAGGAGGGTGTCCACAAGACTCAGCGATTCGAACATAGCGCACCTCTCAGCAGAATGAGCATTGAAAGGAGGAACACCAGCGCGCCGAGGACGAACCAGGTTGGGTTGGAGAACGCTGCGGCGAGACCGAACCCGCCCGCGAGGAAGAGCGTTCCGACGGCGGCGGTGACGAGGTAGGGCGTCCAGTAGGCGTACACGGCCTCCGGCTTTGCGGGAACCGGCGCGTCCGCGATGGGGGCGGGCGCCTTGGGGATGCGCGGGTCAAACACGTGGATGAGGTCACGCCCCTTCGGATCGGGTCCGAACCCCGTCGTGCCGGGCGCGCCGTCCTGTCCGAGCAGGATCGCGGCGGCGGCCATCACGAAGACGCCGAAGCCGGGGATCGCGGCGAAGAGGCCGAACGTGAACACCCACCAGCCGGACAGGTCGAGGTCGTGGAACCGGCGTACCGTCGGGGGGATGGCCAGGATGGGCGCCCCGACCGCGAGGAACGCGCCGACCATCGCGGCGAGAAGGCCGAAACCGCCCTCGGGCGTGACGCGCGGAACCCCGACCAGCAGCAGAAGCGCGCCCGCCGCGCCGAGGACCGCGCAGACGGACATCTTCTTCCAGTAGGCTGCGCGCGGGAGACGCCCCCCCGTAGAGGCGTTCGTCGTCGCCGTCGGGGTCCGGCAACGTGACTTCCTTCCGGCAGGCGGCGAGCAGGGACTTGACGAACTCGGCCGTCATCTGCAGGAACATGAAGAAGATGCCGATCTCCATCGCGATCTTGATCGGGGCCATGTAAGGGGCCCAGACCGTGTGGTTGACCTGCTTGGCGACGACGGCGTAGGCACAGCTCTCCCAACCGCCGAGCATCATCACGACGAGGTAGAAGAGGACGAAAAAGGACGTGACGGCGTCGACGATCGCCTTCGTGCGCGGCTTCCAGTTCGCATAGAGGAAGTCCATGCGCACGTGCGCGCCGCGCTGGAGCGTCCAGCCCGCGCCGAGCAGGTAGTAGGCGCCGACGGCGAACTGCGCCATCTCGAGCGCCCAGATGGTGTTGATGCCGCTGCCCCGCGCGAAGACGGGAAACATCAGCACCGCGAGGATCACCAGCAGGAGATACATCGCGGCGATGCCGAGCCCCCGGACAAGGGACTCGACACCGCGTACATATTTGACGAGCGCGTTCATGGTCAGTACCGATAGGGTTTCCCGGCCTTGGCCATGACGGCGTTGTATTTGCGGAAGGCGTCGACGACGGCCTTCGCGCGCGGCGACGCCTTGGCGATCTCCTCCCAGAACGGCACGGCCTTCTTCTCGACTTCAGCCCATTCCGCGTCGGGGATGGAGCAGAGCTTCAGCTTGCCGCCGTTGACGCGCAGGTCGGCCTCGCCGCCCCAGTACCAGTACTGGCGGTAGTAGTGCGACGAGTCCATCGAGAGCCTGAAGAGTGTCTTCAGGTCATCGGGTAGCTTGTTCCAGCTTTCGGTGTTCGCGAAGTAGGAGCCGATCCACGCGCCGGAGAGCGAGTTCGTGAGAAAGTACTTGCAGGCATCGGCCCAGCCGACGGTGTAGTCCTCCGTGATGCCCGACCACGCGACGCCGTCCAGCGTGCCCGTGCGGAGCGCCATCTCGGCGTCCTCGTAGGGGAGCGTGACCGGCACGACGCCGAACTGGCTGAGGAAGCGGCCCGCCGTCGGGAAGGTGTAGACCTTCAGACCCTTGAGGTCGGCAAGGTGGTTGATGGGCTTCTTCGTCGCGAAGTGGCAGGGATCCCACGAACCGGCGGAAAGCCATGTCACCTTGCCGCCCGAAGCCTCCTTGTACGACTCGGCCCAGATCTTGTCGAGGCCGTACTGCGCGAAGAGGACAGGCACGTCGAGCAAGTAGCGCGAGGCGAACGGGAAGTAGCCGCCGAAGACGCGCACGTCGGCCGCCGAGGACATCGAGTCGTCGTCGGACTGCACGCCGTCGATCGTTCCGGCCTGCAGGGCGCTGAAGAGCTCCGACGTCGGCACGAGCTGGTCGGCGTAGTAGAGGTCGATGTGCATGCGGTTGCCCGCCACGGCGTTGAAGGCGTCGATCGCGGGCTTGCAGACATGCTGCGCGAGGGCCGTGCCGGCATACGTCTGGAAGCGCCACTTGATCATCTTCATCGTCTGCGGCACCGTCACGCCCTTGTCGAGCGGACTCTTCTTGGAGTCGTTCGGCTTGCATCCCGTCAGCGCCGAAGCGGCGCTCATCCCGGCGGTACCGAAGCAGGCGCCTTTCAGGAACGCACGTGTGGTCATCTTGCTCATGGTTCTTCTCCGTTTGCATGATACCAGCCTTCCAAGGGAAGACCCGTATCGTTTTTACGACACGTCCACACAAGCAAGATCCATGCCAATCCACCATTCTCCCGCAGAAACAACGACACCGATTCCATCCCCTTTCTCTTTTTTCTGCCGTCAGGACAAGAACCGAAAAACGGGACAGGACTGAATTACAAAATGTGAAGCGGACGCGGGTACCCCAGGCAGAAAACACGGCGGACCCGGCAACAGTGCCGGGTCCGCCGTGTTTTCCCTCAATTGACCGCCCGTTAAGCTTCGACCGGGACGATCGTCGCGTACTTGCCGGTCTTCTTGGTGATGAACTTCACCTTGCCGTCCTTGAGGGCGAAAAGCGTGAAGTCACGACCACAGCCGACGTTGGCGCCGGGGTGGATCTTCGTGCCGCGCTGGCGGACGATGATGGAACCGGCCTTGAGGAGCTGGCCGTCGTAAGCCTTGACACCGAGATACTGCGGGTTCGAGTCGCGACCGTTGCGGGCAGATGCGGAAGTAGCCATTTCTGATTATCCTTTCTCTGCTTAGGCGATGGACTTGACCGTGGCGACCGTGTACTGCTGGCGGTGACCAACCGTGCGGCGCGACCCCTTGCGGCGCTTCGCCTTGAAGTTGATCGTCTTCACGCCCTTCTTCGCGGGGGCGACGATCGTCAGGACGACCTTCGCACCCTCCACGTAGGGGGCGCCGACCTTAAGCGTCGTGCCGTCGGAGACGGCGCAGACGGTGTCGAGCGTGACTTCCTCGCCCTCCGTGACCGAGAGCTTTTCAATCTCGATCGTGTCGCCGGCCTTGACAAGCACCTGCTTGCCGCCGGTTTCGAGTACAGCGTATGCTTCCATTGTTTAATCCTTGTTGTACTTGCCCTTTCCATGAGGCGCACCAGCACCTCGAAAAAAGCGGAAAATAGTATAGCGAAACCGTCCTGGACGGTCAATGGGCATCATTAAGTAAATTAAATTTAAATTTTCCGTGGTCCCGCGCCCTTCAGCGCGTCGGCCTCGATCTCGAAGAGCCATTCATCGCGGCAGACGTCGCACACCGTCTCGGCGGCGAAGTCCACAGGAAGGCCGTTCGCCGCGAGCCAGGCGCGCCAGGCCGTGCGGTATTCGGGCCGCTTCAGGTAGACGATCGCGCGCTCGACGTCCTTCCAGCCGTACCCCCGGCTTTCGAGGATTGCCTGCACCGCGTGCATCGTGCAGTCAATCTGCCGCACAATGTCGCCGACGTAGGCGACCTCGTGCGAATTGGGCTTGATGGAGGCCGTGCCGCTGATGAAGAGCTGGCGCATCTCGGGCGTGACAATCTCCGCCGCCCGGCTAAAGCTCGACTTGTAGGCCATCGCCGGCGCCTGGAGGGGCGATTCGACGATCTCCGCATGCACCCCCGCGCGCTTGGGCCGCATCGCGATGGCCCCCAGCGTCAACGCAGCCCCGTCGAGGTTGCCGCAGCCGATGCCCGTGGAGGCCGGCAGAAAGGTCTCGAAGACCTTCCGCGACGTGAAGAAGGCGGACCGCGCCGCGTTGAACTCGTTGTACCACGTACACACCTGGTCGATGTAGAGCCAGGTGCGCACCACGTCCGCGTAGGCCATCCCCTCCTCGGCAAGGATCTTCTCCAGTTCCAGGAAGACGGACGTCGCCTGTTCGCCGCGCGGTGCCGCAAGGTCGGCCGGCAACACGCCTGCCGCCAACAGATAGACCGCGTCGTCGTCCTCGAAGACGTTCGCGACCACACGCCCCGCGCGCGTGACCTGCCGCAGCGGCCGTGCGTTCGGCGCGCGGAACGGCAACGCGACCGGGGGGAAGCTCCCCTCGGGACGGCACAGACGAAACGAGGGCACCGATGCCTCCGTGCGCGCACGCACTTCGTCCGGCGTCCCCCACAGGAACATGGCTTTCTGCTCAATCATGCCGTGAGTATACCACAACAACTCGCCGTGCGTCAAAGCGGACCCGTCGCGCCCCCAAAAAAATCGACGGGAACCCCCTTGACAAAAAATGCGAAAGATGTATAATGCGCGCCGCTTTTTGAGGGTGATGTCAAGTTAGGCATCCCCGCACGAAGCAGAGAGTGAGCAAGCAAGATGAAGATCAAGACCAAAGCCGCACCTAAAACCGTCGCCGCGAAGAGGCCCTGCGTGCGCAAGGCCGCCGCGCCGAAGACCGCCGAGAAGAGCGTGACGTTCACCGTCCGCGCGGACGCCGGGAAGTCCGTGTATCTCGCGGGCAGCTTCAACCAGTGGAATCCCACGGGGAAGAAGATGCTGGACAAGAAGAACGAGGGCGTCTACACGACGACCGTCAAGCTGGCCCCCGGTCGCTACGAGTACAAGTTCGTGATCGACGGCGTCTGGTGCGCCGATCCCGAAAACCTCGATTTCGTGCAGAACGACCACGGCACGCTCAACAGCGTGATCGCCGTCGCCTGACGCGCGACGTTTCTCACGACTCGCGCCAGAAGGCGAGCCAGGCCGCGACGAATGCGTCGCGGCTTTTTTCGTCTCCGAGGACGGCGCGCGTCGCCGCGTGCATCGACCGCGTCTCGACGAGTGCCTTCAGGTAGTCGGCGCGGAGGGAGGCATAGGGCTGGAAGCGCAGGTTGGGTGCGCCGACTTCGAGGAAGTAGGCGATGGACCAGGCGAGAAAGTACTTGGCGGCGATTTCGTCCTGCGTCCCCGCGTAGAACGCGCGGTAGTCCATCTCCATCACGTCCGGCAGGATTTCCGCGAGGTCTGCCGCATACGCGCGCACGTAGGCGGCCGCCCGGTCATTCCGTTCAAAGACGATCCCGCCGTCGCGCCCGAAGTGCGCATGCTCGAAGAGCTGGGCGTGCCCCTCGTTGAACCACGGCGCGCTCGTGATCATCGCCCCCGCGTAGGCGAGGTACTGGTGGAAGGCCTCGTGCCAGACGGTGCGCAGCAGCTTGTCCGTACCGGATTCCGGGAGGTAGAGGACGAGTTCGCGGCGGAGCGGGCTCCAGATCGCCGCCGTCCACTTCTGTTCCGTTCCCACGTAGGCCAGATACTCCTCGCGCGACCGGAAGACGCGCACGACCGCCAGCGCGTTCGTGCCGACGAGCGGCGACGACACGCACGCCGCATACGCCGCGCGGAAGCGCGGAAGGCCGTTCGTGAGGGCCGGGATGAAGTTCGCGCGCACCGTACCGTCCAGATTGTCCAGCACCACCACGTCGTCGGCGGCGGCACACGCCCACTCGTCGTAGTTCGCCACCTGGGCGCGCACGTCCGCCCGCAGCAGTTCATCTTCCGTCGCCTCCGCGTCAAGCGGCGGAGGCGGAGACGCGAGAGCGCGGCGCGCGGCGGCCGAGGGGATGGAGATGCGGTCGAGGAAGTCCTCGTCGAACCGTGCGCGCACCTCGGCCATGTCCTCGCCCGGCGCGGCGGCCAGCACGGCCAGGAACCAGTCGCCGAGGCTCTTCTGCGCCGCGTCGACGGGGCGGAAGGCGAACGCGAGCATGTGGTCGTTCGTGACGGAATAGGCGACGAGGTTCGCGAGGGCGCGCCGCTGCGCGCGGCGCGGACGCACGATGCGCCCCAGTTCGACGGGCGAGACGGCGGCGGCGGCCTCGTCGCGGTGGGCGATGTTCTTCGGGTTGAACGGCCGGCGGGACTGGGCAGCGCGGAAGGTCCGGCGCGTACACGTCGTTCCCGGCACGTCGTCCGGCGGGCGCGAATCAAGCCGCGCGAGGTAGAGCCGGTTCCCGGCGGCATCGCGCCAGCGCCCGCGCAGCGTTCCCATCGTCCAGAGGTCGAACGTGTCGAAGTGGTCCTCCAGGAAGGAGGAGCCGCCCCGCGTCACGAGGTACGCCTCGGCACGTGGCAGGTCCAGCGGCTCGCCGACCGCGCCGACGAGGCATGGCAACGACAATCCAAGATCCGGACGCCAGACCGGTTCTGTAAAGCGGAGCGCCGCCTCACCTGCGAGGCAGAGCGCGCACACGACTATGAAGGCACTGAAACGCATACGTCATGCAACTCCCCAGCAGGACAACCTGCCAACTCATGTAAATCCACGCCAACAGGATCGGCACGGCCGCGAACGACCCGTAGAGCGCGCTCGACCGTGCGATGCCGACCCCGGCCGACGTGCAGGCCTTCATCAGCCCGCCGAAGAGGAGCGCCGTCAGCACGCCCCCTTCCAACGCGGCGCGCGTCTGTACCGGCCGGTTCGGCACCACTTTCAGCACAAACGCAAAGGCCGTCGAGGCGAAGGCGAGCGTCATCAGGAAGCCGAAGCCCCGCGACGTCAGCGTCGAAACGAGCGCGTCGCCGACCCACTTCGTGTAGCTTGTCGCCCCCAGCGTCGCGTCCAATACGTCCTTCACGACACGCAGGACCGGGAAGGACAGCGCGAGCGCGGCGAGCAGCGGCAGGACCAGCGTGATGGCGAGGTAGAGGACGCACCGCTTCCAGACCGGGCGCGCCCTCGAGACCTCCCAGATCGCGTTCATCGACGTCTCGATCTGGCTGAACGTCGAGACCACGGTCCACATCAGCATCGCAAAGCCGATCCAGCCCAGCGTACCCACTTCGAACGTGTCGATGCGGTCGAAGAGGTCGTTCGAGACGTCGCGCGCCTGACGGGCGAGTTCCTGCGTGGCCGCCCGGCGCACGGCCTCCTCGGACGGAACGTCCGATTCCGCCACCGCATCCGCCCCCTTTTCGAGGTTCGTCAGCACGAGGTCGATCTGCGCGTTGATCTCCGCGCGCGCAAAGTCGTCCGCGCCGCAGGTCTTCGCGAACACCATCAGGAGGCACAGCACGGGCACGAACGCGAGGATCGCGAAGTAGGTGAGCCCCGCCGCGTAGAGTCCGCAGGGATGCCGGTTGAAACAGCCCTGCGCCGTCGAGCAGAACCGCAGCAGGCACACGCCCGCCCGTCGCACGAATCCAAGCGCGGCGGGATCGACCGCCCAGATGCCCTCCCGGACGAACGACACGACGCCCCGCACGCCCCGCGCATGTGCAGGCGTCCCGGCCTCCGCCGCCTCTGTTGTCCTGTCCGTCATTCGTCTACCCTGTGCCCTGCCAAACAGCATGATCACGGAAATTATACCACATCCCACAGCCTGAAACGTGCTACAATATGGGGACACTTTGAGGAGCACCAATGGGGACCCTAAACGACCTTTCGCAGTTGAAGTATTTCAAGCCCGCCACGCCCAAACCGACGCCCGCGCCACCACCTCCCGCCTCGCCGACGGACCGCGCGCTGGCCGGTGCCGCCTCCTCGGTTGACTACTTCTCCTCGCTGCTCGGCGGCGGCGAGAAAACGGCACCGTGTACTCCTTCCGCCAAGCCGCGCCGCACCACCGTCGTGACACCCGCGACGATCGCCCGCGTACGCGAGGAGCAGGCCGCAGACGCACGGGCGGCGGAACGCGCCGCGTTCCAGGCGCGCGAAGCGGAACTGCGCGACGAACTCGACGCCCAGAAGGCCGCCTGTGAATCGCTCGCCGTGGACCTTGCACGCCTTCGGGAGGAACTGGACGCGCGCCGCGTGGATTGCGAAACGCTGGAGGAGGCCAACCGCCGCCTGGAGGCCGATCTGAAGGTCGAACGGGCGAAGCCGCCGGAAATCCGCCCCGATCCCGAAGCCTTGGCGGAACGGGACCGCGAAATCGAACGCCTCAAAGCCCTCCTGCTCGAAGCCCAGCGCGACACCCGTCTGCACGATTCCCTCCTGGACGCCCCCGCGCCCTTCTCGGAAAAGTTCCCCGGCGAGGTGCGCGAACACGTCGTCGAGGCGCTGGCCGCCGCCAACGAGGCCGCCGAGGCCGGCGGACGCGACCGTCGGGCCCGCATCCTCGAAGCCGTGCTCGGCGCGAACCCGCCCACCGGCGAACTGGAGAGCCGCCGCGAAGCCGTGAAGCAAATTTTCAAGGAGGCCGGGAGCAAGCTCTCCCCCGCCGCGCTCGCGCAACTGGAGAAGCTGGGCTTCCGCTACGTCAGCGGCAACAAGCACCACAAGCTCGAATGGGCCGGCATCCGTTTCCCGCTCGCGAAGACGCCCAGCGACTACCGTGCGTGCCTGAACTCCGCGGCGGAAATCGCCAACCGCGTCTTCTAGCCCCATGGGCCAATGTGGCCGGCGCGGAGGCCGGGTGCGCGCTTCGAGGCCCCTCAGACAACGCATGCGGCGCGAACCGTCGCGCCGCCTTTGCCGCTTGAGGGGCCCCAGGGCGCTCACTCGGCGACCACTTCGCGGGTCTTCACACGCGGGAAGGGCGTCTGGTTGTAGACCCGAGAAAACGGCGGGATGGAGTCCATGAGCCAGACGTTGCCGCCGATTTCGGAATCGTGCCCGATCGTGGTGTCGCCGCCGAGAATCGTGGCACCTGCGTAGATGACGACGTTGTCCTCCACGTTCGGGTGGCGCTTGTGCCCCTTCATGAGCATGCCCGTCGACTCGTCCTTCGGGAAGGAGAGCGCGCCGAGCGTGACACCCTGGTAGAGCTTCACGTTCCGTCCGATGACGGTCGTCTCGCCGATGACGACGCCCGTGCCGTGGTCGATGAAGAAGCGCTCGCCGATGGTGGCGCCGGGATGGATGTCGATGCCCGTCTTCGAATGCGCAAGCTCGCTCATCACGCGGGGAATGATGGGTACCTTCAGGGAGTAGAGCACGTGGGCGAGGCGGTGAACGGTGATGGCGTAGAGCCCGGGGTAGGCCATCACCACCTCCATCGGGCTCGTCGCGGCGGGGTCGCCCTCGTAGGCGGCCGCCACATCCGTATTGATCAGGCGGTGAACCTCGGGCAAGGCATCCACGAAAGCCTGGGCGACCTGCGCAGCGTCCATGTCCAGCGCCAGGAAGGCGATCTCCCGTTCCAGGTCACGGGCGACGGCCCCCACGTCACCCGTCTCGCCGCCGTTGAGTCCGCCGTAGAGACAGGGATGGAGCACCGCAAAGCAACGTTTGAGGATGAGGGCAACGCGCTGGGGAAGGGTCATTTCGTCTGCCCCCTCACGCCCGCACGGCGCCGATAGCTGAAATCTTCTCTCGTCATGGCCGGATAGTATACCACATCGCCACCGACCTTCCAGTCCCGTGCGGCTAAAAGTTGGATCTCAGCACACGATGATCAGCAGCGGGTCGCGCGTCAGGCGCAGCGCGATTTCGCTGACATCGACGTCGAACGGTTCGGTGCCCCAGTTGCCGCAGGTCATGAACCCCACCGCCACGGCGCGCGGGAACGCGGCATCCGTCCAGGTCGCGAACGACGTCCAGTCCTCCGCCGTCTTCTTGCGGCAGAAGGCGGTGAACGACGCGCCATCACGCACAAGCCGCAGGCAGAAGGGTACGGTGGGATGCCAGAAACCACCCACCTCGGTGTCCTTCGCGACCACGCGCCGTTCGGTCTCGCCCGGCCGCATGCCCCAGACGCCATAGCGAAGAACGCCGCTTGCATCGCGGCTCAGGCGCACCCAATACATGTTCCCCTCCGCGTCGCGCATCAGGATGCCCTCGGTAGACGCATATCCCGTTCTGAAATTCGCTGAGATGTCGAAGGACCCGCGCCAGTCCTGACACATGAACAGGTAGTCCACGCCCGTCCGCGCGCCACTATACGCCCGCTTCCCGCTCGCGAACCGGTAGACGCCCGGCGCAAGCCGCTCGACGGCGTTCAGGATATCCTGCCCGAACGCATAGACCTTCCACCCGTCCAGCTCGGGCTGCGGCGTCTCGGCGGCGGGCACCAGCTGGCTCGCGGGGATCGGCTCGCGCGCCATCGGGCCGGTCCAGTGCAGTTTACACGTCCGCATGCCGACGGTCTTCGTGCAGCGGTATTCCACGTGAAGCGTGTGGGTGCCCGCCGTGAGCGTGATGTTCCCGGAGGGGTTCGCCGTGGCGGCGTTCGCCGCCGTCACGCCGCCCACGCGCACGAGCGCACCGTCGTCCGACTCGACGTCGAACGTGTACGTGCCGTCCGCCGGACAGATCAGCGTGCCGTCCCACACGTAGCGCGCGCCGGACGCCACGCCCGGCACGAGATCCTCGTCGGCGGGCCGGGCGACATCGACGACACCCACTCCCAGCGGGACGACGTTCCGCGTCTGGTCGAGCCCGTTGGCCTCCCGCGCATAGGGCCACCACACCGCCCCCTGCAGGCCGGTTCCGTCACCGAGGCGGTAGTAGAAGACGGACAGGATCGCGCTCGTAGCCATCTCCCCTTCGTCATTTCGCGCCACCACGCGGTACTCGTAGGCCGCCGTCTCCACCGCCTCGTCCTGCTCGTCCGCATACGTCGGTTCCGCGATGCCGGCCGCGAGGGTCTGCCACGCCGCCGCACCACGCAGCCGACGCTGGACGTCATAGCCCGTGGCGCGGGCCGACGCCACCCACGAAAGCACAAGCCGCCGTCCGTCGCGTGCGAACCCGAGCCGCGCGGGTGGCTGCAGCACGGGAATCTGGTCCAGGTCGGCCTGCGTCCAGCCGAAGAACGCGAGCTCCGCCACGTTGCAGCAGAAGCCCAACGAGGACGCGAACAGGAACCAGCAGCGCGCCCCCGCCTCCGGGCACGCCGTGGTGGGCTGATAATAGAACGTTGTGTCCTGGGAGGCGCGCGTGATGCGGTCCGAACACGCCACCTTGTCGCGCAGTTCCACGTCGTCGCCGGAGGCGCAGTAGAGCGTCGTGAGCGTGATGCGGTTGTAGCAGGTGTTGTCGTTCCGGCAGACGTAGCCGAACCCGCCGACCCACACGTTCGCGCCGAAGTCCAGCCCCACGGGGCCCTTCCCCCACGCCGTGTCTTGATACAGGTCGGGGAACGTCGCGGCGTTCCCGTCAAAGGCTTTCCCGAGATCCGCATGGGCGAGGCCGTTCGTAAACGTCATCACGGAAAGTCCGCCGTACAGATGGGCCTCGTCGTCCCAGGAGCGGTCGAGACGGCGCAGGCGCGTGTAGGGGAGCGGCGCGGAGTGGACAACCTCCCCGGCGTAGTCGGGATGCCGCGTCACGGCCGCCACGCGGTAGAAGAGGTGCTGGCCCACGGAGACGCCCTCGGCGTTCGTGACGCAGAGCGTGTCCGCCGCCGGATCCAGCCACGCCGTCACGGGCATCCAGGGCCCCTCCGGGGCGTTCGCCCGCTCAAGGCGGCAGGTGCTGCAGGCAAAGCGGGCGTCGGGGAAGGACCAGGAGAGGACTGGGTAGAAGTTCGTGATGTCCGAGACCTCCACCTTCAGCGCGGGCTTCAGCGGCATCTCGGCGGAAATGAACTCCAGCTCGGCGGTCTGCTCGTATCCGCCCTTGCTCTTCCAGTGGCGGAAGGCCCGGGCGGAGACCGGCGGGTCGAACGCCACCTCGGTGACCTGCGACACGTCTGAGAAGTCACTGGGGACGGTGTAGATCGTCTGCGCGTCCGAAAAGCTCGCATCGCCGGCGGACTGGAACAGGCTGTTGCGGTAGCGGTCGGAGAGCTTCATGTGGTCGAGGCGCGGCAGGAAGCGGAGCGCGCGGATGCGGACCGTCTCGTCGAAGAGGTAGCCCACCCATTTGTCATCTCCGTTGTCGCCCGTCGCATCGATCCACGAGGCGAAACGGCCGTCGAAGGCACTGTTCAGCGCCGCCGCGCCCACGCGGCCGATCTGCGTGCCGACACAGGCGAGCGTGGCCTTGTGCGCGCCGCAGTCCGCCCAGGCCGAGGCCGCGTCGCCCACGACGGCCCGGATCCGGAAGGCGGCCGTGCCCACGTAGTTCGTCTGCCGATACCAGCAGGACAGCACGACGCTGTTCTTCTCGAACTTGTCCACCACGCCGGCGACGCGCGACCAGGCCTCTTCGCCCTCGGCCTGCATCTCAACCTCGTAATCCGTTCCCGCACGGTATTCCACGGCGATGTTCATCGCCCCGTTGATGTAGCCCGCGCTGGCCAGCACGGGCGCCGCCACCGGTTCGCCGGCTTCGTCCGCCCCCGCGCACAACGCCCCGCCAACCAGCAACGCCGCCGCAACGGCGATGCGGGATCCCCGCTCGACGAAAATCATCCTGACCATGTCCGACCATCCTTTCTCGTCACGTTTCCAAACCGACACGACTACACAAAAAGTCTACATGATATACAACACATCCCATCCTGTCAATCGCGAATTTCTTAATTTCACTGAACTGGGTGCAACGAGATATTTATGCAGAGTCAAAGGGGTTTAGCCGCAGAGAACGCA
>URIT01000031.1 GCA_900547945.1 uncultured bacterium | reverse complement strand
CGCCGAGGGTAGTGCGGGACCCGCCCGTGCGAGAGTAGGACGCCGCCGGCTTTTTCGTTTTTTCCCCCCAATGCGCGCGCGCCGGCGCGGCCCGGACCCCCGGGCCGCGCCTGCCTTTTCCCGGCGGGACGCCACCCGGGGGCGGCCGCGCTCCACCTCACCCGCTGGACATCCCGCGCGGATTGTGTTATGCTTGCGACTGCATGAGCGAGGAGGAAACCATGTCGAAGATCCTGTTGGCCGAGGATGACGTGTCCGTCCGCGAGGCGATTGTCGCCCTTCTTGAATCCGAATTCCATTCGGTTTGTGCGGTTGGAAACGGGAAGGACGCACTTGACCGTCACTGGCGCATCCTACCCGATCTGGTCATTCTCGATGTCATGATGCCGGAGAAGAGCGGATTCGACGTCTGCCGCGAAATCCGCGCCTCGGATACGACCACGCCGATTCTCTTCCTGTCCGCCAAGGGCGAGGAGTCCGACAAGGTTCTCGGCCTGGGGCTCGGCGCGGACGACTATCTGGCCAAGCCGTTCGGCTCGCGTGAATTTCTCGCGCGCGTGGAATCGCTCCTGCGACGGACGCGGTTGGGGGAATCCCGTTCCGAACGCCTCTCCGAACACGGCTTCCGGCTTGGTACCGCCGTCGTCAAGGGAACCGAACTCACGCTCACGACGGCGGCGGGGCAGCGCATCTCCCTGACACACCGCGAGTATGAATTGCTCCGCCTCCTGAACCGCCGGGCAGGCGAGATCGTTTCGAAGGAGGCGGTGATGGATCTCCTCTGGGGCGAGGGCTATGTGCCGAACTCGCGCACGCTGGAGCAGCATCTCTACAATCTGCGGAAAAAGGTCGAGGGCAACGGCTTCAGGATCCTGACGGTTCCCCGATGTGGCCTCCGCCTTGAAGTGATGGGCTAGAATCGCCCGCCCTTGTTCGACCTCTAAATTTTTTGATGTCTTTTTAGGGCTGAAACTAAAGAAAGATTTCGCGGTTTGAGGTATCCTATCCCCGTGTTCGGCGGATGGTCCGCACGAACGGAAGGAAAGGACACCTCCATGAACGCGACGAAACAGACCGAACAGACCGTTCGCTACCGCGCCACTGACGCCTACATCCACCCCAACATGAAGGGAACGGGAAGCGCCTGTCGGCTTGAACTTCACCCGGCGCACGACGAGACATCGGGGAGCATCTTCCTCACGCTTGCCGCGCAGAAGACGCTGGGCTCCGGGCAGGGAGCCGGGCGGGTTCTCCCGACATTCGACTGGGAGAACCGTCTCGTCGTCAAACTGGACCGCAGCGACCTTTCGCAGATTCTCCAGGTCCTGCGGGGCATGCAGGAGTCGGTCCGGGACGGGAAGGGCCTCTTCCACCGTTCGGCACGCGCCTGCACGGTCATCAAGTTCACGCACCAGATCGAGCCGCATCCCGGCTACGTCCTCGCGGTTTCGCGGAAGTCGGAAGACGGCAAGTTGACACAGTGTTGGTTTGTGTTTGACGTGGACGAGGCATTCAGCCTCATGTTGACACTTGAACAGGCCATGCTGTACATCTGCCTGGGCATTCCCCTTGTCCGTCCGCCGGCGGGGGCGCGTTCCGCCTGATGACTCTTGTCCGGCCTCCGCGCGGAGCGGACGGGGTGTAGTTCGTGCCGGAGCGCATCTTTCGTCCTGATAGCGCGTTCCAGCACCGCCCGGCAGTTTGCACGCGCGTGCCGGAAAGGATACGTACCGAAAGGAGGGGAAAGGATGGATGCGAGAAACGAGAAGCAGCGTGTACGCGACCGGGCGTATGGCGAACGAAGCGTCGTACGGGGCCGTTGGGGCGAGAACCTGGCCGTTTCGTTTCTGGCGCGAAGGGGGTGGGTGGTCGTCGGGCGGAACGTGCGGCCCTGCGCGCGGGATCGGCGGTGCGAGATCGACGCCATCGTGCGTTCACGCGATCGCCGGACGATTGTATTCGTGGAGGTCAAGACGCATGCCCGCAGATCGGCCTGGTCCAGTCTTCTCTGGGGGGTGGACCAACGCAAGCGCGGTGTGTTGCTGAGGGCCTGTACGAACTGGATCCTGAAAAACAAGTGGCACGGGAATTTCCGCTTTGACGTCGTCGAGGTCTACGGAACGCCGGACCAGCCTGAGCCACCCGAGATCCAGCACGTCGAGAATGTCCGCCTCTTTCCCGCGAAGTGGCGGTTCTGGTAGGGCGGGTGTGCTATAATGTCCGCAATGAAATACGCCGACAACATTCTTATCACGGGGGCCTCCAGCGGAATCGGCGAGGCGCTGGCGCTGGAATGCGCGCGCCGTGGCGCGAAGCGCCTGTTTCTGTGCGGACGCGACGCGGGACGCCTGGAAGGGGTTGCCGTCCGCTGCCGCGCGGAGGGGGCCGATGTGCGGGCCGAGGTGCTGGACGTGGCCGACGAGGCGGCCGTGCGTGCCTGGGTCAACGCCTGTGACGCCCAGGCGCCGCTAGAACTCGTCTTCTCGAACGCCGGAATCGGGACTGGCGTTGAGGACGAGGCCAACATCCGACGGACGTTCGCGACGAACGTGACGGGGAATCTCAACGTCGTCTTGCCGACCCTTGCGCGTTTCCGGGCCGCGCCGAAGGGCCGTGCGCGCCGCCAGGTCGTCATCACGGCTTCGCTTGCTGGATATGCGCCCCTTTCCACGTGTCCGGCCTATGCGGCGACGAAGGCGGCGATGAAGGCGTGGGCGCTTTCCTTCCGCGGGCCGCTCGCACGCGAAGGCATCCGCATGAACGTGGTGTGCCCGGGATTCATCCGTTCGCGCATCACGGACCGCAACACCTGCCCGATGCCGTTTTTCATGGAGGCGGATCGGGCGGCGCGCATCATCCTGGACCGGGTGGACCGCAACGTGGGCCTGATCGCCTTCCCCTGGCCCATGCGCCTTGCGACCTGGTTCCTGTCCATCTGTCCCTGGCGGCTTGCCGCATTCATTTCCGGAATCCTGCCGGAGAAGAACGCGGATGCCTCCAACTGTTCCTTCTAGCCTTATGGGGAGTGTAAATGATCGTTCTTGGAATTGATACGTCGCTCCGTTCAAGTGGCTATGGGGTGTTGTCCGTCACGGGTTCGCGGATGCGCTGCCTGGAGGCGGGACGGATCCGGAACGCCCCGAAGGCCCCGCTGTCGGCGTGCCTATGCACCATCCACGCGCGCGTTTCGGAACTGATTGCGCAGTACACGCCGGATGTCCTCTCGATCGAGAGCGTCATCTACGGCAAGAACGCGGGCACCATGCTCGTTCTCGGCGAGGCGCGCGGCGCGGTGATCGCGGCGGCGGCGAATGCGGCGTGTCCTATCTACGAATACGAACCGCGCCGCGTGAAGATGGCCGTCTGCGGCAACGGACTGGCGGAGAAGGTGCAGGTGCAGCGCATGGTGAAGACCCTGCTCGCGCTGGAGGAGCTTCCGCAGAACGACGCCGCCGATGCGCTGGCGCTCGCCATCACGCACGCCCACTCGAACTCATTCCTCGGCATGCGCGAACCCATTTAGATGACACGCGATCTCAAACTCTACTTCCTGTTGATTTGTCTTCCCGCAGCCGTCCTAACGGGGTTGGGGGTCCTGTTCCTCTGTCGCCAGTCCGCCACCGCCGCGCTGCACGAGGGTGAAATGCGACGCGCCCGGATTGAGAACCTGGCCGCCTCGCTCCAGGACATCGTGAACGAGAGCGGGCGGACGGGCGCGGTGGTGCGGGCGGCCCTGTGCCGGTGGGAGGGCGGTGCGGGCGTGCGGAACCCGGTTGGCGCGTTCACGTGGAGCCCGAAAGACCGCCTGACCTGGTCGACGGGGCTTCTGGATGGACAGGTCTGCCCGTTCCCCGCTGGGGTTGGGGCGCGGCTTGGAGAGCTGTCGCGGTGGAACGAATGGACGGCTGTCGGCAAGAAGCGTGCGCGACGTGGCTTGATGGAGATGGGTCCGGCGACCGTTCTCTGGGGGCGTGTCGACCAGACGGCCTACGGCCTTGTCTTTGAAAGAAACCCGCTTGTCGAAGAAGCCGCGCACGTGGATGCCTGGCTGGTGGGGGGCATCCTCGTGGTCCTGCTGGCCTGTGTGCTGGCGGCGGGGGCGTGGCTGATGGGGCGGGCCGCCGTGAAGGCGCGGCGGGACGACGAGACGAAGACGACCTTTCTCTCGAATTGTTCCCATGAACTGAAGACGCCGCTTGCCGGTATCGGCATCTGGATCGACCTGCTGCGGAGCGGGCGTCTCCAGACGGACGCGAAGCGTGCGCATGCCTATGAGGTCATCGCGCGCGAGAACGCGCGCATGGTTCGTCTCGTCGGGAATCTGCTTGATTTCTCGCGGCTCGAACAGGGACGGCGGCGCTACTGTCCTGCGTGCCTTGACCTTGTCACGCTGGCGGAAGAGGTCGTTGAGCTTGTGCGGGGGGATTTCCCCGAACACGGCGTTTCCGTGCGCGCGGCGGGGCCCTGCCGTGCGTGGGCCGATGCGGATGCCGTGAAGCAGGTTCTCGTCAACCTGCTGGGGAATGCGGCGAAATACGCGGCAACGGCGGGGCGCGTGGAGGTGGTGGTGGAGATGTCCGATGGATGCTCGCGCCTTTCCGTGCAGGATCGCGGCCCCGGGTTGTCGCCGGGCGAGAGGGCGCACGTGTTCGACCGTTTCTACCGGGCGGACGACGCCCTCAATTCGCGTTCGGGCGGTCTTGGCCTGGGGCTTTCGATTTCACGTGCCCTTGCACAGGACATGGACGGGACCCTTTCCGTCGCCGCGCGTCCGGGCGGCGGCTGCATCTTCACGCTGGAACTCCCGTTGGACGATGGGGGCGGAGCGTTGGATGGGAAGAGAAGAGAGGAAAGCCGGAAATGATCGATCTACATTGCCATAGCACGTGTTCGGATGGAACCTGTACGCCTGAGGAACTGGCGGAGAGGGGGAGCGGTTTCACGGCCTTTGCCTTGACGGACCACGACAACTGCGAGGGCTGTGCGCGTTTCCTTGCGGCGTGCCGTGGTCAGACCGGGCTGCGCCTCGCGGGCGTGGAACTCTCCATTGAGCCGGGAGCGGGCTATGCCAAGTTCCATCTTCTGGGGTTGGGTGTCGATCCCGCCTCCCCGCGCCTGAATGCGTTTCTCGACCAGATCCGTGCGGGGCGGAACGAGCGGAACCGGAAAATTGTCGCGCGTCTCGCCGAACTGGGCATGCCCATTGCGGAGGAGGAACTGCTCAAGTACGCGAATGGCCGGGTCGTCGCCCGTCCGCACATCGCCCGCGTCCTCATGGACCACGGGTGGGCGAGCAGTGTGAAGGACGCATTCGAACGGTTCCTCGGCGATGGGAAACCCGCTTACGTCACGCGCTACCATCCCTCCCAGGCGGAGGCCATCGAAGTCGTCCACGCCGCAGGCGGCGTCGCCGTCATGGCGCATCCCCGGTACTGGACGCAGGATCTGGCCAAGCTGCGAGCCGGGCTGATTCGGTTAAAGGATCTTGGGCTCGATGCCGTGGAGGCGGTGTACGGTGCGAACCTGCCGGAGGAAAACGTGGAACATCTGCGCATGGCCCGCGCGTTGGGGCTTGCCGTGACGGCGGGGAGCGACTTCCATGGAGCGAACAAGCCCACGGTTGCGCTCGGCATGATGACCGATGACGCTGCGGCGTTCCTCGCCCCGTTTCGCGCGTGCCTTGTGAAAAGGGGGCATCGGATAGATTGAAGTCGGGACGGCCGTATGGTACACTACACGGCCATCAAAACCGCGAAGGCGGTGTCCGGAGAACCTCCGCGACGGTGCGGAGTGCCGAAGGTGTAACTCCCCGAAAAGGGTCGGGGACGATCTCTCAGGCAAAAGGACGGAAAGGCAAGGAAAAAACGATGCAGGCAGCCACATGGCTGGATACGTTCACGAACTACGTGAACCTGGTTGACGACAAGGTTTGGGGGACTTCGTTCGAGATCGCCGGATTCCCGGTTCCCCTTCTGATCATCCTGATCCTCTTTGGCGGCATCTGGCTCACGGTCCGCCTCGGCGGCATGCAGTTCGTCCAGCTTCCGCGCGCGCTCAAGTACATGTTCAGAAACGAGAAGGTCGAACATGGCGCGAAGGGCGAGGTCTCCAGCTTCGGCGCGCTCTGCACGGCCCTCTCCGCGACGATCGGCACGGGCAACATCGTGGGCGTCGCGACGGCCTACGTCGCGGGCGGCCCCGGCGCGATCTTCTGGATGTGGCTCGCCGCGCTCTTCGGCATGGCGACGAAGTATTCCGAGGGTCTCCTGGCCGTCAAGTACCGCGAGCATGACGAGAAGACCGGCCACGTCCTGGGCGGGCCGTTCTACTACATCGAGCGCGGCATGGGCCCGAAGTGGAAGTGGCTCGCGTGCCTCTTCGCGTTCTTCGGCGTGCTCGTGGGCCTCTTCGGCATCGGCACGTTCACGCAGGTGAACTCGATCTGCGGCTCGTTCAACACGTTCTTCAAGAGCTACATCGACACGGCGGACGTCCACAACTTCACGATCCTCGGCAACAGCTACTCGTGCGCGACAATCTTCGGCTCGATCCTGCTCGCGTTCATGGTCGGCATGGTCGTGATCGGCGGCCTCAAGCGCATCGCGAAGGTGAGCGAGAAGGTGATTCCGCTCATGGTCGTCCTCTACGTCGCGTTCTCGCTCATTCTCGTCTTCTGCAACCTCGGCAGGATTCCGGCGGCGCTCGCGACGATCGTCAAGTCGGCGTTCGGCCTCCAGGCGGCGGCGGGCGGCGCGCTCGGCGCGGTCATCGTGGCGATGCAGAAGGGCATCGCGCGCGGCATCTTCTCGAACGAGGCGGGCCTCGGCTCCGCTCCGATCGCGGCGGCGGCTGCGCAGACGAAGGAGCCCGTCCGCCAGGGCCTCGTCTCGATGACGGGCACGTTCCTCGACACGATCGTCGTCTGCTCGATGACGGGCCTCGCGCTCACAATGACGAACCAGCCGATTTCGGCCGAGTCGTTCAAGGGTGTGTCCGAGCTCTACAGCGCGAGCGCCGCCTCCGGCGCGGCGGCCACGATGAAGGCGTTCGCCGTCGGCATCCCGTTCCTGCCGCCGATCGTGACGGACGCGCTCCTGATGGTCTCGCTTGTCCTCTTCGGCTTCACGACGATTCTCGGGTGGGACTACTACTCGGAGCGCTGCCTTGAGTACCTGACGAACGGGCGGATGGGCCCCGTCCTCGTCTACCGCTGGTTCTACATCGCGGCTGTCTTCATCGGGCCGTACATGACGATCTCGGCCGTGTGGGGCATTGCGGATATCGTCAACGGCCTCATGGCCGTGCCGAACATGATCGCGCTCCTCGCGCTTTCGGGTTTCATCGTGGCGGAGACGAAGAGCTACTTCAGGCGTCTCAAGGCCGGCGAAATCAAGGAGTGACCGCACGCGGGAAGACGGCATGGGAACGGGCGTGACCGAGGTCGTGGGCGGGATCATCCGCCGGGGTGGGAAGTTCCTCCTCGGGCGGCGTCCCGCCGGCAAGGCGCAGGCGGGCTGCTGGGAGTTCGTGGGGGGAAAGCTGGAACCCGGCGAGACGCCCGAGCAGGCGCTTGTGCGCGAATGCCGCGAGGAGATTGCCCTCCCCGTCGTCAATCTGCGGACGCGGACCGCCGTCACCCATGCCTATCCCGACCGGACGATCCACCTCACGCTCCTGGACTGCGAACCGGCCGAGGGCGCCGAGGCGACGGCGCTCGAACATGCCGAACTCGGCTGGTTCACGGCCGAGGAGGCCCGGCGGCTTGACTTCTGTCCGGCGGACCGCGCGGTGCTGCCGCTCATCTTCAAGACCACCGCCGAACGGGTCGTCGAACGCTTGGCGGCGCGCGGCTGGACGTGCGGGACGGCGGAGTCGTGTACGGGGGGCGGCATCGGACACGCCCTCACGGACGTACCGGGGGCGAGCGCCGTCTTCCGGGGTGGTGTGATCAGCTATGTGAATGCCGTGAAACACGCCGTCCTCGGCGTGTCCGAGGAGGTCCTCAACGGCGTGGGGCCCGTGAGCGCGGCGTGCGCCGAACAGATGGCGCGTGGTGCGCGCGAACGGCTGAAGGTCGATGTGGCCGTGTCCGTGACGGGGCTGGCCGGTCCGGGGGGCGATGGCGTCCACCCGGCGGGGGATGTCTGGTTCGGCCTTGCCACGGAACGCGGCGTGACGAGCGAGAACGTGGTGTTCCCCGGTGACCGGGCGACCGTACGTGCCGCCGCAGTGGAACATGCGCTGGGAATGTTGCTGACGGCGGCGGGTTAGGGCAGGAGCGCGGCTGTCCTCGCGGAATTATGCTATACTGTCGGCATGGAAGCGAATAAATTGATGATTGTCGCGGCGTCCTGCCTTGCCCTGGCTGCGGGGGCGGCGCCTTTCGGGGACGGCGACCGGGTCGTGTTCTGGGGCGATTCGATCACGCACGGCGGCTCCTACGTGAAGATGCTCGCCGATTTCTACCTCACCCGCTACCCGGACCGCGCCGTGCGGTTCTACAACGCGGGCGTGGGCGGTGACAACGCGGGTGCCGCGCGGACGCGCTTCGAGGAGGACGTCCGCCGTTGGGACCCCACCGTCGTCGCGCTCATGTTCGGCATGAACGACTCGTGGCGCGACATCTACAGCCCCGTGAAGATGACCGACCCGAAGCACCGCGCGCAGGTTCCCGCCCGCGAGCAGGCGTGCTACGCCACCTACACGAACAACCTGACGCGCCTTGCGTGCATGCTCCGCGCGGGGACGCCCCGGGCGCGGCTCATGTTCCTCACCCCCACGCCGTATGACGAGACGGCCGTGCAGAAGGGGCCGAAGCCGACGCCCGCGCTGAAGGGCACGGTCGCGGCGCTGAAGCGCTTTGCGGACTTCGGCAAGGCGCTCGCCGCCGAAACCGGGAGCGAAGTCGTCGATTGGAACACCGCCTACCAGAACCTCGTCGTCGCCGAGCAGCGGAAGGATCCCGCGTTCTCGTTCGTGCGCCCGGACCGCGTCCATCCCGCCGCGCCCGGCCACCTCTTCATGGCCTACGAGTTCCTGAAGGCACAGGGCGCGACGAACCCCGTCTGCGACGTTGCCGTCTCCGCGAAAAGCGGCGCCGTGGCGCGGAGCGTCAACGCGGCCGTGGACGGCTTCGCGAAGACGGCGGACGGCTGCGCGTTCACGGTTCTGGAACGGGCCCTCCCCTGGCCCATCCAGAAGGGCGCCGAGGCGGCCCTGCCGCTCGCGCGCATCCTTGAGGATCTGAACCGCGAGACGCTGGCCGTCACGGATCTTGAGAAGGGCGCCCGCTACGCGCTTCTCATCGACGGCGAGGAGGTCGGCACGTGGACGGCGGGCGAACTCGGCTTCGGCGTCAACCTCGCGATGAACCCGAAGACGCCGCAGTTCAGGCAGGCCGCCGCCGTCGAGCGCGCGAACGCCGCGTGCTGCGCGATCGAGCAGAACGAGCTGCGCATGTTCGCCGCCTCCCGCTGGTATCTGCGTCTCCGGGGCGTGAACCCGGACGACTTCGCGGCCGTCCAGGCCCACTACGACGGCCTCAAGGACAAGACCGGCTACTTCGAGCGCCGCCTTCCCGACTACATCCGCGACTACGGCAAACGCGCCGCGCTGGAGCGGGACCAGGACGCGCGCTGGGCGGCGCTTCTGAAGCTGCGTACGCCGAAGCCCCACCGCTACGAGCTGAAGCGCCTCCCGGCGGTGGATCCCGACGCCGCGCCCCGGAACCCCACCGTGCGCCACATCCAGCGGACGATGAAGGCGATGGCGGAATCGACGGCGGCGCGCCCCGCGCGCGTGCGCATCCTCTTCTACGGTCAGTCCATCGTCGGCCAGCACTGGTCGCGCCAGGTGATGGAGGAGCTGACGCGGCGCTACCCGACGGTGAAGTTCGAGGTGCAGAACCGCGCCATCGGCGGCTACGGGGCGGAACGCCTGAGCCGCACGGCGGAAAGCGACCTCTATCCGTTCTATCCCGACCTCCTCTTCTTCCACGACTACGGCAGCCTCGCGAAGTACGAGGAGATCGTGAAGAAGGTGCGCGAGACGACGACCGCCGAGATCATTCTCTGGTCCAGCCACCTCTCGCGCGGTCAGCGCCCGCGCGAAATGCTCGCCGAGCGCGACGCGCGCACGAAGACGATCGCCGACATCGCGGCGCGCTACGGCACGATGTACGTGGACCTCAACCGGAAGTGGTGCGAGATGCTGGTGCGGAACGGTTGGGCCGAGTACGACCTTCTGGCGGATGGCATCCACATGGACCGCAAAACGCCCGCGCTCGACCTCTACGCGCAGTTCATCTACGAGGACATGGCGCGCCTTCCGGGCGCGGAGGCCGAGCCGGCCGTGAACGGCTCCATCGAGACGATCCCCCTCGACGACCCGCGCGTGAAGGTCGCCGCCGACGGTTCGCTCACGCTCGCGTTCACGGGCAACCGCGTGGTCGCGGTGTCGGACGGGACGGGTGTGGCGGACGCGATCGGCTCGCTGACCCTGGACGGACGGAATCCGGCGACGTTCCCGGAGCTGTGGTACACGACGCGCCCGGGGACGGGCCCGATGTGGATGCCGTTCGTCGACCATGTGGACATCGACGCGTCGGCGGTGGCGGAGGACTGGACGCTCACCTTCCTGGAGGGCACGAAGCCGGACGCCAACCCGATCGTCTACTCCGTCGTCGGCAGCGTGACGGGGCCGGACGGCACGGGGAACACGCGCGAACGCTTCCGTTCGAAGTCCGGCCGCGCCGTCCTCGACCCGAAGGACATCAACTGCGTCTGGCAGTACAAGTACGCGAAGAAGGAGGCGAAGCCGGGCTTCCAGGTGAAGTGGCGGACGCAGCCGCTCTTCGCCGCGCCCTACGTCCCCGCCGCCGCCGAGACGCGCACGACGCTCGTGCAGAACTGCGCGAACGGGCCGCACACGCTGACGCTCGCCGCGAAGGGCGGCCGTCTCGGAATCGGCGGCTTCATCGTCTACGCGCCGCGCCGCTGAGAGTTGAGCGATGAACGTGGACGCGCACAAGAAGCTCCTCTACCTCCACGGCTTCGCCTCCTCGGGCGCGAGCGGCACCGTCGCGCTGCTGCGGCATGCGTACTGGGACCGCCGCAGGACGGACAAGGTCGTCGTCCTGGCGCCCGACATCCCCGTCGATCCGGCGGAGGCGCTGCCGATGTTGAAGCAGCTGGTCGCGCGCGAGCAGCCCGCGCTCATCGTCGGCACGTCGATGGGGGCGATGTACGCGCAGCAGCTGCGCGGTTTCGAGCGCATCTGCATTAATCCCTTCTTCAGCATGTCGAAGCTCTATTCCCGTCTTTCGGTGGGACGCCACAAGTGGCTCAACCCCCGCCAGGACGGCGCGCTCACGTTCCAGATCACGAAGGAGACCATCGCCCACTTCGCCGAGATGGAGGCGCACCAGTTCGACGGGCTGGACGAGGTGGATCGGCTTTTCTGCCACGGCCTCTTCGGCGATGCGGACGAATTTGCCGTCGAGGCGCGGCCGGTCTTCGAGCGGCACTACCCCGGCATGTCGCAGACCTTCGAGGGCGGCCACCGCATGAACGCCGATCTCGTCCATGCGGTCCTCTTCCCCTTCATCGATTCGCTCGGCGTGCTGTAGGCCGTCTCCAGGCCATCCCTAGCCCGTGCCCCGCGCGGCGCGCGTGCAGAGGTGCCCCGTTTTTGATAAACTAGAGAAATTCATGACACGCGAAGAAATTGAAACGAAACTGAAGGAGACGGTTGTCTCCGCCCTTGACCTGGAGGATCTGACGCCGGCGGACATCGAGACGGACGTGCCGCTTTTCGGCGAGGGCCTGGGCCTTGACTCCATCGACGCCCTGGAGCTCGGCATGGCCGTGAAGAAGGCGTTCGGCGTTTCCTTCTCCTCCAACCCCGCCGACAACAAGCAGATTTTCCGCTCGGTCAAGACGCTGGCCGACTACGTGGAAGCACAGCAGAAGGCCTGAGACATGACGGACGCAGACATCGAGAAGACCATCAAGGACATCCTCGTCGCCGAGTTCGAGTGCGACCCCGCCGCGCTCAGGCCGGAGACGAACCTCTTCACGGACCTCGACCTCGACTCCATCGACGCCGTCAATCTCATCGTGCGCCTCCAGCAGGAGACGAAGAAGAAGGTCAACCCCGAGGACTTTCGCCAGATCCGCACGCTCGCGGACGTGACGAGGGCCGTCTCGAAGCTTGTGAACGAATCGTGACGTTCCTGCGCCGATACGGTTCGTGGATGGTGTTGGCGGCGTGCATCGCCGCCGCGCTTGTTTTCAGGCGCTTCGCCTACGTGGCCTGGTACCCCGTCCTGATGAGCGCCGCCGTGTCGGGCGGCTTCGCATTCTCGCTCCTGGGGCGGGAACCCCTCTGCCTCGCGCTCGCGCGGAAGATTCCGCCCCACGTGCTGCCGGAGGGCGCGGAGCGCTACTGCCGGGCCTACACGGCCCTCTGGGCGGCGTGGCTCGCGGTGAACGGTCTGATCGCATGCGCGACGATCTACGCGCCGGGTCCCGTCTGGCACCTGAAGCGGGCGGGCCTCGACGTGCCGTGCGTGTGGGTCGTCTGGAACTGCTGCCTCTCCTACTGCGCGACGGGCCTGATCGTCCTCGCGGAGATGCTGTACCGCCGCCGGCGCTTCGCCGCCACGTTCCACACGTCCGGTTCCACCGCGAAGCCGAAGACGATCGTGAAGCCGTTCGCCACGCTTGCGAAGGAGGTCGCCTACCATCGTGCCCGCCTGCCGTGCCTGAACGCGCCAGGCGTGCGTCCGGTCTTCCTCTCCACCGTCGAGCCGCAGCACATGTACGGCATGCTCTGGCGCGTCCTTCTCCCGCGCGCGTCCGGGTGCGTGGTCGATCCCGAGGTGATCCTCACGCCCGAGTCGCTGCTTGCGAAGATGCGCGCGGCGGCGCGCGTCGTCCTCGTGACGACGCCGAGCTTCCTCGACCGCTTCTGCGCGTATGCGGACCAGTATGACGTGCCCCGGAACTGCGTGGAGGTCACGACGTCGGGCGCGCTCCTGAAGGCGGCGACGAGCGCGGCGGCGCAGCGCGTTTTCGGCATCGCGCCGCTGGAGATCTTCGGCAGCACGGAGACGGGCGGCGTCGCGTGGCGGCGGCAGGGCGGCGCGGCGCCGGACGACGGTTACGACTGGACGGTCTTCGACCCCGTGAAGGTGCGTGCGGACGCGGACGGGCGGCTCGTCGTCGATTCGCCGTTCTCCCTCCGGCGTGGCTTCACGATGGGCGACGGCGTGGAACTTGCGGCGGACGGGCGGCGCTTCCGTTTGCTGGGGCGGCGGGACCGCCTCGTGAAGATCGCCGAGCAGCGCGTCTCCCTCCCCGAGATGGAGGCGGCGATGTGCGCGCTCCCCGAGGTGCGGGAGGCGGCGCTCGCGCCGCTCGACGGCCCGCACGGCCCGTATCTGGGCGCGCTCGTCGTGTTGGACCTGTCCGCTGTGGACGTCGCCGCCGGCAAGCGCGCGCTCGCGCGTGCGTTGCGCCGCCGTCTCCTGCCGGTCTTTCCGAAGGGCGCCGTGCCGAAGCGCTACCGCTTCGTCCGGGAGATTCCGCGCAACGCGCAGGGGAAGGTGCAGACGGCGCGGTTGCGGCAGGCTCTCGAGTCGAATTTCGTGGAGCCGTTTGTCCTCGACGTGGCCCAGACGGAGACGACGTGGACGGCGGAGCTGGTCTTCGACGCGGACGCGCCGTATCTCGGGGGTCATTTCCCCGGCTTCGCCGTGCTGCCGGGCGTCGTGCAGCTCGGGATCGCGCGCCACTTCGCGGAACAGTTCCTCCGCCGTGCGTTCACGCTCGCGTCCGTGAAGAAGATAAAGTTCACGCATGTGGTCGTGCCGGGTGTGTGCGTGCGGCTGACGCTCACACGGCTGTCCGATCACGAGATTTCATACGAATACCGGAAGGGAGAGGCGGCATGTGCAAGTGGCGTGATGTGTTTCTGAGGCGGTTGGCGGCGGGGATGGCGTGTCTGCTGTTCGGCGGGGCCTGGCCCCTCGTCCTGCACGCCGCCGCGCGCGACGACGGCATGCCGGAACGGGCGGCGGGGACGTTCGTGCAGCGCAAGACGCTCGCCGACGTGGACGTGACGATCACGTCGAAGGGCACGTTTCGCTTCGAGAAGGGACACTTCTTCGAATGGAACACCGAGGAACCGCTGCCGTCCTCCTTCCTCGCCACGCCCACGAACTACGCGATGACGGTGAACGGCCGGACGACGACGCACCGCCTGGAGAACGATGTCACCTCGATTGTCCAGATCTTCGAGATCAAGGAGGTGAAGGAGTTCGTGAAGAGCGTGACGGCGGTGCCCGGGACGGGTTTCCCGGACCGGGTGTCCGTCGCGTTCAGGAACGGCGACAGGCTGGAGATCGAGCTGAGGCGATGAGGGGACTGCGCGTCGCGTTCGGCCTTCTGCTCGCCGCGTCCGTCGGCGTGCTCGCGTGGCGCGCGTGCGGCGGGCTGCGGGTCGAAACCGACCTGACGTCGCTCGTCTCGGCGGAGAATCTGCCGGCCCTGCGCGACGTCTCGGCGGACAGGACCCGCCAGGGGCGTCTCCTCTTCGAGGGGCCCGGCGCGGACGCGGTGCGCGCGGCGGCGGACGCCTTTTCGTCGAACCTTCCCGCGTGTGCGACGTTCGACCTGCGGGCGACCCTGCGCGCGTTCGCGGGACGGACGGCGGGCCTCCTTTCGGCGGAGACGCGCGGTCTCCTGCGCGCGGGCCGGTACGGGGAGGTCGCGACGGCTTCGGCGGCGCGTCTCTTCGGCCCGGTGCCGCCGCTCTTCTCGGTGAAGGACGACCCGTTCCTGCTCGCGACGGACTACGTGCTGGCGCTCCAGTTGAATCTCTCGCCGGGCTGGTCGCTGCGGGACGGCTATCCCGTCTGCACGCGCGACGGCGTCCACTTCCTGCTCGTCGCCCTGGAGACGGAACGCCTTTCGCTGGACGCGGCCGAAGACCTCCGCCGCCGCGTGGAGGCACGTAACGCGACGGCGGCGGACGGTGTGCGGATCTGGTGCTGCGGCCCGCTGTTCCATACGGCGCGCGCCGCCACGCGGGCGAAGACGGAGGTCAACGTCCTCTCGGGCGTGTCGGTCGCGTGCGTGGTCCTCCTCGGCGTCCTCCTCTTCCGCTCGCTGCGCTTCATGCCCCAGCTGCTGTTCGCCGTCGGGGCGTCCTTCCTCGTGGCGTCGGGCGCGCTCTTCGCCGTCTGCCCGCGTCCGCACGCGCTGACGTTCGTCTTCGGCACGACGCTCATCGGCCTCGCCGTCGACTACGTCTACCATGCGCGTGCCGCCGGGGATGTGGCCCGTGTCGCCCGTCCGCTCGGGATTTCGCTCGTGACGACGCTCGCCTGTTTCACGCCGCTGCTCTGTTCGGAGGTCACCGCCCTGCGGCAAATGGCGCTCTTCACGATGGCGGGCCTGGGGACGGTCTTCATGACGGTCTTCGCCTGGGGGCCGTGCGGACCGGGCCTCCCGGCGGTGGAGGAAGCGCCGCGTGCGCGTGGGCCCGGACGGGCCGGACGCTGGGCGCGTGCGCTTCTCCTGTGCGGCGCCGCGCTCGGGCTCTTCCGCCTCGACGTCTCCACGAGTCCGGCGGCCTTCTACAGGCCGGACGCCTACCTCGCGGCGGGCGAGCGGCGGTTCCTGGAAGTGGGTCCGGCGGCGGGTACACGGGTTGCGCTCGTCACGGGCGACTCCCTGCAGGCGTGCCTCGAACATGAGGAGGCGGCGGGGCTGAAGGGGCTTTCGGCGGTCATCCCGTCCATCCGCCGCCAGCGCGAGAACGCGGCCCTGGCCGCGCGGCTCGCCGCGCACGAGGGGGCGCGCTACGCGGCGCTGACGGGGCTGCGCATGCCCGGCGGGGCGGTGACGAACGTGTTTCTCGATGCGGAGATGGCGGCGACGGGCGCGTTGAAACGCCTCGTTGCGCCGTTTCGCCTCGCGCCGACGCGCCTTGTCGCGCCGTGCCCGGCGGGATTCGTCCCGGCGGATCCGCACGTCGAAGTCCTCGATCCGCGCACGGCGCTGGAGGGGCTCTTCGCGCGGTTCCTCGCCTCCACGTGCCGCCTTCTCGGCGTGTCGCTCGGGCTGCTCGCCGTCCTCCTCCTCGCCTTCTTCCGAAAGCGGTTCTTCCTGTACGTCGGACCCGTGGTCGCGTCGGTGGCCGCGACGGGCGGGATGCTGGGGTGGCTCGGGATTCCGCTCACGAGCTTCACGCTTCTCTGCTTCTTCGTGATGGTCGGGCTGGGTCTCGACTACGTGGTCTTCCACCGAAGCCGGCCGGGGCTGGCGACGCGCCGCACGGTGCGCGCCTCGTTCCTGTCGTCGCTTGCGGGTTTCGGCCTGCTTGCCTTCACGGCGTTCCCCGTCACGCAGGCGATGGGTGTCACATTCGCCTTCGGGCTTTTCTTCGCCTACGTCTTCTCCCTCGGCGGTGAGGGTGTGCGGCGCGCCGGGGACGTCGCGCCCTACCAGGGTGTTGCGGCGGCGGGCGGTACGCGGCGCGCCGGGGACGTCGCGCCCGACCAGGAGGGCGTGGCGCCGTCTGGCGTCTCGGCGGCTCCCACCGGCCGGCACGCCGCGCCTTGGCATGCGCAGCGCGAGCAGAGCGCGGGGCGCGGGCGCATGTGGTTCATGTGGGCCGTGTATGCGCGATGCGGGAAGACGGCGCTCAAACTCGTCACCGTGCCGGTGATGGCGTTCATCTACCCCTTCGCCGGCCCGGCCCGGCGCGCGCTGCGCACATACTACGCCGTGCTTGCGGCGTTTCGCGGACGGAAGGACGCGCCGCCCGTCGGCGCGTGGACGCTCTACCGCCACCTCCTCGGCTTCGCCTGGTCGCTTGCGGACAAGACGGACGCCTGCACGCTCCGAAAGGACCTGCCGCAGATGTCCGTGCGCGACGATGCCGGTGGACGTGCGTTCCGGGACCTCGTCGCCGCGCGGAAGGGCGCGTTCCTCGTCTCCACCCACCTCGGTACCGTCGAGGTCCTTCCCGCCCTGGCGTCGGCGCGCCGGGGCATGGGGGAGAAAGCCCCCCACGTCCACGCCTTCCAGCAGATGGGGCACGATGCCGTGTTCACGCGGATGTTCATGCGCCACTTCGACGCCACGCACGTCACCCTGCACGCCGTCGAGGAGATCGGCGTGGAGACGGCGGTGCGGATGCAGGAGGCGGTCGGGCGCGGCGAGCTCGTGCTGATGGCGGGCGACCGGGTGGGCGCCGGGTCGGGGAAGACGTTTGACCACGCCTTCTTCGGCCGGCCGTGTCGCTGGCCGAAGGGCGTCTTCGTCTTCGCGAAGCTGATGGCGTGCCCCGTCTTCTTCGTGACGTGCGTGCGGACGGGGTGGAACGCCTATGAATGCCACTTCCACCGCTACACGGGTCCAGCCTCCTCACCCGCCCGGATGCTGGACGAGTACACGGCCTTCCTGGAGACGGAAACACTCGCCCACCCCGACCAGTGGTACCAGTTTTACGACTTCTTTGCCCACGGGGCGTGGATGAGGCCGTAGGTTTCTCGCATAACTGAAAACTTTGGGTCGATGATCGTGGTGTAGTTCCGTGTGGGACTCCGGGAACAATGAGATTACGATGCGGAAAATCTTCGTCCAATGAAAACGGGATATGAATTGGCTTCAGATTGGAATAGCTGAAAATCGGATTTGATACGGGATTTCACGTCGGAACGTTCCGCTGTGAAATCTCCTGCATGGTTTCCGTATCGTGTCCGTATGTTATCTATTATCGGATGCGATGAAGTGCGTCCCTCCCCGCGTTTTTGTGTGTTTTTTTGCTGGCCGGGTGATGAAGAGTGGGCGTTATGATACAATACGATTGTCTGGTTACGGGATTATGTTGGATTGCTGTCGTTGTTTAAGGAAGGAGGATGGAAATGCGGAATCGGAAAGTGGTGTCGTTGATCCGCCTCATGGTCGGATTCGTGGTGACTTGGGCCTGGGTGTCCGTGGGGGCGGACGTGAAACCGCCGTCGTCCGTGCATGCGGAGCGTGCCCGGGTCGAACACTGGTTGAAGAACGAGACCGGACAGACGGGAAAAACGCCTCCACGGCGTGGTCCGTTCAGCGATGCGGTCATGCTGGGGAATGCGTACGAACACGGGAAGGGCGTCAAGCAGGACCTTGCCGAAAGCGTGCGTTGGTACCGCAGGGCGGTTGCGCAGTCTAACGACTGGGGCCGGGCGAAGCTGGCCGCGCTTTACGCGCGGGGTACCGTGAAGGGGATGGGTTGTGCGGAGGCGATACCGCTTCTCCGCACGGCCGCGTCGAACAACAACGAGCTGGCGTATCTGGTTCTCGCCCGGATGAATGAAGAGGGGCGTGGCATGCCGACGAACGTTGCCGCCGCCGTGGACTGGTACACGAAGGCGGCGTTGTCGTCCTCCACGGCCTGGCGGACGCGGCAGGACGCGCTTGACCGTCTCGTGGTTCTGACGGACACGGTTCACGCCGAAGACGTTGCGCACCTGACGGGGAAGAATCTGCTGGATATCTGTTACCAGGCGACGAACGACGCGCAGCGTCTTCGGGCACGCCTCCTCTTCACCCGAATGAAGGGGCGGACGCTGACCTTCGACCGACTGACGGTAACGCAGATCGAGGATCTGGGCGCCCGTGGCATCACGCTTTCGCTTGTCTCGCCTGAACACTATGACAAGAGATACGGACGTGATCGGAAACGCATCGCCGAGGCGACCATCCGATTAACGTGTACGGGTACGTTGGCGGAACGGACCTCCTTTCTGAATGCCGGCGACGGTGTCCGTACCGTGGTTGGCCGCGTGGGGGGTGAATGGGGAGAATTGACCGCGCTCGACTTCACGCCCACGGATGAACCGAAGCCGTTGCCGGCGTTCGATCCCGCGACCGTGACGGAAGAGACGTTGTATACGCTGGCAACATCCTGCGGGGGATTCCGACGCTTCCACTATCGGCAACTCGCCGAACGCCTGAAGGGACGGCGCCTGGAGTTCTCGGATTCGGACATACGCATTACGGGTTGGGGCATACGGCCGGATTCCTCCAACGTGTTCAGCGGTGTCCTGACCGCCAGCCGGAGAACGCCCCAGAGAACTTCTTGGAAGGAGGCAGGCATCGGCCTGTATCTTTCACCGGCCTCGTTCCGGAATCCCGAAGCAGGGAAGGCGTTGGCGTTCGTTGCCGAGTCCCGGAGTAGTTGGGAACCTGGCATCAAGGCGATTCGCGGACGTGTCGAAGTTGCACCGGAAACGAAGGATCCCCTTTCCCGGTCGGCGTCGGCGCTCTATCTGGTGGACGTGGAGATTGTCTTCGACGCACTTCCCGAACGATTGCCCAAGGCCGATTACGCCAAGATTTCCGGGGATGAACTGGTTCAATTGTTCAAAACCTTCGAGAACGGCGTACCACGGCATCTGTGGCAGGAACTCAGGAGTGTTCTGAAGGGGCGGCGGTTGGAGTTTACCAACCAGTGGATTCAAGGAGGAAGGACCTCCATGTCCACAAAGGGCCTGACGCTTCGATTCGGTTGGCGGCCACCCGGTTCCGAGAATGTCGCGAGAAGGCCCGACGGGGCTTATTCACAAGATGGTGGAGGCTGCTATTCCTTTTCCGCCAAGATGCCCTGGGAGGTGTTGGATGCCTGTTCGCGAATCCCCGTACAAGGCGATGGCGTTCGGCGCATCAGCGGAACGGTTTCGGGCACGTGGAGGCCCTTTGGCCTCGAATCCATTCTTCAATTGGAGAATGTCTCCGTTGAAATGGCGTACATGACGGATTGCATGCCGTCCGAGATTCCGGAAAACATGACGGGAGACGAGATTGTCGACCTGCTGCGGCGACAGTATCCCGAAATCCGTTCGGCACAGGCCGTCCGCCTGTTCCGAAAGTTGGAGGGACGGCGCCTGACCTTCTCCACGGCAAGGATGAGTTCCTGGTGCAAGGCGGGGGGAAGCGGGAGCATCCACGTCTCCTTCGATGTGGGGCTTGGGAGAATGATGCCCATGAACGCAATCATGGATACGCCCACGCTGGAACGGCAATTCGAGGGACTTGTCCCGGGAGAGGCCGTCCGGAATCTGAGCGGCATCTTCGAGTTCGTCATGCCGGAGGAGCCTGGCATCGTGACGTTCGGATTGTACGCAATGGGATTCCGGTTGCGCGGGGCCTCGTTCACGGCGCCGCCCCCCAGTCTCGATCTGCCGCCGTTTGACGCCCAGTCGGTCACGGGGGATGAACTCGTCGCCGCGTTTGCGAATCGGACGAAACCTCTCTCACGTGGTCAGGTCCGTGCGCTCTACAGCCGCCTTGCCGGCCGGCGGTTGGGCTTTACCTTTGCCGGTCGGCTGCCAAGCAGTAGCTCCTATCGCGATGGACGATGCATTTCGGTTACGTTTCGCCTTGGCGGGTTGGCGGTGAAGGCCAATCTGAGGGAACCCTTGAAAGATGAGACCTATGGCAATCGGTTCGATCAATTCGCGTGCGTGACGGGACGTGTCGCGGAGGACGTGGACGAATCGGACTTGCGTGGGGGCAGAATGGAATTCGATGCGCCGGTCCTCGTCCTGGAGGATGCGGTTCTTGAACCGAAGAAGTGAGGAACCGTCTTGTCCCCTTCCTCCGTTGTCCCGTCGTCCTTTAGTCCCTAATCATCGTACGTGAAGCCCAGGTCATGCAATGTCAATTCCGCCAGCATCTCGGCCGTCAACGGTGATTGCGTCGAAAGCCGTACGGCCTGTCGTTGTATGGCCGTTTCAAAGAGATTGCGGACAAAGCGCCCGTTCCCGAAGTTCTTGTCCTTTGCCGCCACGGCCCTCTCCATGATGTCGACGATTGACGCCTGTACGTCCCCATCGCAGGTGTACTGGCACTCGTTCGCCTTTTGGAGAAAGATGCTTGCGAGTTCTTGGGCGCTGTAGTCGGGAAATTCAATGTAGCGGTTGAAGCGAGACTGCAATCCAGGATTCGAGTCGATGAACGCCTCCATTTCGTCCGTATATCCGGCAAGGATCACGACGAGCCGCTTTCGGTCATCTTCCATGCGTTTGAGGAGTGTCGCAATCGCCTCGCGCCCATAATCCTTCTCACCGCCCTGGATGAGGGAATACGCTTCGTCTATGAAGAGAACGCCGTCAAGTGCCGAATCGACGACCGTGTTTGTTTTCACCGCCGTCTGCCCGACGTATTACCCGATCAGGCCCGATCTGTCCGTCTCGACCAGATGGCCCTTCTTCACAACGCCCATTTCATGGTAGATCTCGGCCAGGATACGCGCAACCGTCGTCTTTCCCGTGCCCGGATTCCCCGTAAAGACACAATGGTATGAGACGGGTGCGGCACGGAGCCCCACTCTCCCGCGCTTGCGTTGAATGTCAATGAAGCTTGTCAGCTTGTAGACCTCGCGCTTGACCGGTTCAAGCCCGATCAGTTTCTCCAGGGTCTTCAATCCCTCGCCTGCCGCACCTTCTTGAACCACGGACGCAGCCTCTTGTCCATTCTCGTTCCCGTTTCCCGTAGAACACCGGGATTGCGCCGTGCTTCCTCCGGATACGGATACGTTGCCAGAGAAAAGCGCATCGTCTTCCCGCCTCACATCCATGATGGATTTCAACGTCTCGCTCTCGGCTTGACTAATCGAGCCGTTTGCCTTTGCGACAAGCGACGCCCACCGGTACAACACGGTCGCGTATCGGTTGACCCAATCCTGCTCATGGTGGAGCTGCCCGAAAATGAGCGCGAAACGCAGCTCGCCCTCATGTCCCGCGATGGTCATGTCGCCCACGTCGGAACGGGAAAGATTCTCGACAATCCGCAGGACCTTTTCCGTCTGTTCCGGATTGTCAAACCACGCGAGCCCCACGCCCTGTTTGAGAAGCAGAAGGACCAGCATGGCATAGCCGATACCCTCACGGTTGTGCAGGGACTTCGTGTTGTGTCCAAGCCGGGTATAGACGTCGCGCACGTCGCAGAATACGAGATACGCAAGTTTCTGCGAGAGCGAGAAAGGATTGTCATGCGCGTCGAGATTTTCAAGACCGGGAGTCTGGGAAAGCTCCTTTTGGCATCGTGGGGTACGGTCGAGCTCCTGCAGGAACCGATAGAACGCCATGCTCGCATCTGCCATCGCCCGCACTGCGGGATCGCCTGTCGGTTTCGCCGTCGCGGTCGAATGCGGCCCATGCGCACGTGGGGAAGGGGATGAAAGGGCCTTGAGGATGAGCGCGAGACTTCCTGCGATCATGACAAATATGATTCCCGCAAGCAAGATTCCACCTGCGTTGGACAGGGCCGTGCCTGTCACGATCGACATGCCGATTAAGCAACCGATGATCCATGCGGCTGACGATATCGGTGAACGCGGCGGTTTTCTCATGTTGTCTTCCCCGGCATTGTCATATGAGGCGACTGCAATCCCCGGCCGCGACAAGCGCGGCCCTCCTGTATCTTCGCAGAACCGGAAAGAATCGCCGGTTTTCGGTGAGGAACGGGCTTGTCCCCTCCGCAATCGCGATGATGTTTACGATCATATCAAAGATGCCTTACGCGGTCAATGCACCGTTGCACCCTCGTCAGCCCCGGTGCAGGTCCTTGGGGGGGGGCTTGACGGGGCGGATTTAAACTGTTATATTAAACAGACGTTTAAGGCGCGGTGGCGCAAGGAGACGGCTATGGACGAGACGAAGGAGAAGATTCTGGCGGCGGCGACGCGGCTCTTCGCGCGCCGTGGGCTCGACGGCGTGACGATCCGGGAAATCTGTCGGGAGGCGGGCGTGAACGGCGCGCTCGTGAACTACCACTTCGGCACGAAGGAGAACCTGTATGGCGCGTGCATGCGCCGGATGTTCGAGTCGGGCGGCGGGCCGACGGTGGTGGCGCTCGACCGGGACGTGAAGGACGCGCGGTCCTGGAAGGCCGCCGTGCGCGCCTGGGTCCACGGCTTTTCGGACACGATGCACGACGTGCGGGGGACGACGGGCTTTGCGGCGGGGGCGTTCCGGCATGAGGTCGTCAATCCCTCCGCGCTGAGCGGGCACATCCTCGAAGCCTACGGGCGGCCGCTCTTCGAGAGCTTGTGCCGCCTGCTGCGGATGGCGACACGGACGGAGATGGAGGTGCGCCTGTGGGCGACCGCAATCTGGTCCCAGCTGTCCTCCTATGCGCTCGTCGATCCGATGTGGCAGGAGCCGTTCCGCCCGGAGGGCGTGACGCGCGAGGCGTGGGGGGCCGCGTTTGCGGACTTCATCTGCGCGCGCGTCTTCAGGGAACTGAAGTACCGGGGGGCGCCCGCATGAAGAAGCTCGCCTTTCTCCTGACGGCCCTCGTGCTGGGCTGCGCGACGACGCCGGAGGACCGCGCGCGGCATGCGGCGGCGTTCCGCGACGACCTCCAGGCAGAGACGCGGGCGTACTTCGCGACGAACGACGCACCGCTCACGCTCGACCGGGCCGTCGACCTTGCGCGGGCGCGCTCGCTGAAGCTGACGCAGCAGGAGCTGGAGGTCCAGCTCGCGAAGGTCAACCGCGCGACGGCGTTTTCGGCGTTTCTGCCGAACGTCGAGCTCGCCTACGGACGCACGATGCTAAACGGGCGGGCGACGCATCTGCCGCTGGGGCTCGGCACGCTGCGGACGTCCGGCGCGGACTTCGAGGGCGCGGGGCTCGTGATCTCGCAGCCCGTCTTCACGCCCGTTGCCTGGACGCTGTTCGCCGAATCGCTCTACGGCGTGCGCATCAAGGACTATGTCCGCGCGCGCGCCCGGCAGCTCCTGGACGTGCAGGTCGCCGTCCGCTTCTACCAGGCGGCGGTCGCCGCGCGGATGGTGACGGCCTACGAGCTGCAGCTGAAGAGCGGCGAGGCGCTGACGAACCGCGTGGCGCGCCTCGCGGCGGAAGGATACGCCCGCGCGGCGGAAAAGGCGCGGGCGGAGGCGCGCGTGGCGGCGGACGCCTACGGCCTCCTTCAGGCGCAGCACGCGCGCACGAAGGCGCGGCAGGAGCTGGCGGACATCCTGCGCTTCTGGCCGCTGGCCGAATTCGAGGTGGACGGCGAGAGCATCCTCTCGGCGGTCGCGGCGCCGGGCGGCGGCGCGGAAGCCGAGACGCCGCTGGAAGAGCTCGTCTGGACGGCGCTCACGAGCCGCAAGGACCTGCGCGCGGCGGACGAGACGCTGGCCCTGCGCAAGGCGCAGGTCATCGAGGCGCTGGCCGGGTTCCTGCCGAACGTGATCGCGGGCGGCGGCGGCGCGAGCCTGACGCTCGAAGACGTCGCCCTGCGCGGCTGGGCCGGCTCGCTCGCGGGCGTGTGGTCGGTCTTCGGCGGCTTCCGCACGGTTCAGCAGTACCGGGCGGCGCGGGCGACGCGCGAGGCGGAGTTCCGCCTGAACGAAGACCGCATGCTCGCGGTCGTGCTGTCCGTCGCGGACTGCTGGCGGTCGCTGCGGGAGGCGCGGGCGCGGGCGAGCGTGGCGGCGAAGGCGGCCGAGGCGGCGACGCTCGACCACGCCGAGGCCGCGCGGCGGTTCGACGACGGGCGCGAGACGCTGTCGACCGTGCTGGACAAGGTCGCCGTGCGGGACGAGGCGGAGGTGAACCTCGTGCGCGCGCGCTACGCCGCCGCGCTCGCGGCGATCATGCTCCGACAGGCCGTCGGCCTCGACATCTTCAAGTCAGAGGAAAGATAAACGCCGATGATGGTTGCTCTCATGCGGCCTACGGCTCGGAGTTTCTTGCATCAAGGAGAATCATGAAAACGAAATTGATTGCTTTGGCCGTTTTGGGCGTGCTCGGCGTGACCTGGGCGGCGGAGGTGCCGCTCGTGACGGTCTGCCGCGTGCGGAGGGGCGTCGTCTTCGAGGACACGGCGTTCGCGCAGGGGACGGTGCGCACGAAGGAGTCCGCGACGATCGCCGCGCGCGTGCCCGGCACGATCGACGAGCTGCTGGTCGCCGAGGGCGCGACGGTGAAGAAGGGCGACGCCCTCTTCCGCGTTGATCGCGCGAACCTCGAAAACGCCGTGAAGCTCGCTGAGATCGCCGACCGGAAGGCGGCGCTCGACTTCCGGCGGATGACGCGCCTCGTCGCCGAGGGCGCCGTCACGCGCGACGCCTACGAGAAGGCGGAGGTGCAGGCGAAGTCCGCCGCGCTTCAGCTCGCCGTCGCGCGCAAGAACCTCGCCGACTCGGAGGCCTGTGCGCCGTTCGACGGCGTGATCACGGAGAAGAGGCGGGACATGGGCGACTTCGTCTCGCCGGGCGCGCCGGTTCTCAGGATGGACAACACGTCCGCCTACGAGATCCGCTTCGCGCTCAATGCGTCCGACTACGGCAAGGTCAAGGTCGGCGAGACGGTCGTGCGCCTCGCGCCGGCCGCCGGCGCGGCCGGCGCGCCGACGAACGGTTTCCCCGTCGCCTACCGGTCGCCCTCCGTGAACCCCGCGACGCGCACGTTCGAGATCCGCATCGCCGTGCCGAAGACGGACGACCTCGCGCTGGGCATGATCCGCGACGCGACGGTCGTCTTCGCGCGCACGACGTCGGACGCGCTGCCGGCGGCGGCGGTCAACCCGCTGAACGGCACGAACTGCGTCGCGGTCGTGCGCGGCGGCCGCCTCGCGGTGCTGCCGGTCGCGGCGGGCGTCGAGCAGAACGGGATGAGGGCCGTGCGCGGCGTGCCGCCCGACGCCGATGTCGTCGCGGCGGCGATGCTGCTCTTCAACGAAGGTGACGAGGTGAGAACGCGCCATGTTTCTTTCTGATTTCAGCCTGAAGCGCCCGATCGCGATGACGGTCGTGCTGATCGTCCTGGGGCTGTTCGGCTACCTGGCGTTCCGCACGGTCGGCTACGACATCACGCCGTCGATGGACGTGCCCTACGTGACCGTCACGGTCGTCTATCTGGGCGCGTCGCCGGAGGAGATCGAGACGTCCGTCGCGAAGAGGCTGGAGGACGCCGCGACGCAGGTGAACGGCCTGAAGCACGTGACGGCGACGTGCGCGAACAACTTCTGCCAGCTGCTCCTGGAGTTCGAGGGCGACCGCGACGTCGACGTGATGGCGACGGACGTGCGCGAGAAGATCGACCTCATCAAGAACGAGCTGCCGAGCGGCGCCGAGCAGCCGAAGGTGCTCAAGTACGACATGAACGCGACGCCCGTCGTCACGCTCGCGCTCTCGGGCACGGCGGACGTCGGCGCGCTCTACGACTACGCGGACGACAAGCTCAAGGCGCGCTTCTCGGTGCTCTCGGGCGTCGCGCAGGTGGAGCTGATCGGCGGCGAGACGCGCGAGGTCGTCGTGGAGCTCGACCGCGAACGCCTCGCGGCGAAGGGGCTCACCGTCGGCGAGGTCGTGCAGAAGGTCGGCAAGGGCAACCTCAAGGTGCCGTCCGGCGACGTCGACGACCGCGGCCGCAACATCCCCGTCATGTTCGACGCCGAGGCGGAGACGCCGCAGGGCCTCGGCGACGTCGAGCTGGGCGCGCCGCGCGGGGCGAAGGTCTATCTGCGAGACGTCGCGACGTTCGGCTTCGGCTCGAAGAAGGTCGAGACGCTCGGCTTCTACGACGGCCGCCCGGCGGTGCTGCTGAAGGTCACGAAGCGCGGCGAGGCGAACGCCCTCAAGACCGTGCAGCTCGTGCGGAAGACGTTCGGCGAGGTCTCGGCGCAGCTGCCGGAGGGGCTGAAGCTCGACTGGGTGCGCGACGACGGCGACTTCGTGCAGGCGTCCGTCGGGGACGGCTTCAGCTCGATCTGGCAGTCGATCCTGCTGACGGGCGTCATCCTCGTCCTCTTCCTCGCGGACTGGCGGACGGCGTGTGCGGCGTTCGTCTCGATCCCCGTCACGGTCGTCGTCACGATGGTCGTCTTCCCGGCGTTCGGCTACACCTTCGACCTCATCACGATGAGCGCGATCGGCATCACGACCGGCATCCTCGTCGCGAACTCCATCGTCGTGCTGGAGAACATCGCGAAGCGGACGCAGGAGGCGGGGGCGGCCGGCGCGGCGGGCGGGAAGGCCGTCGTCGCGCGGGCGGCGGGCGAGATCGCGATCGTCGTGTTCGCTTCCGCCCTCACGAACGTCGTCGTCTTCCTGCCGATCGGCACGATGAAGACGGTCGTCGGCAAGGTCCTCTCGCCGTTCGCGGTCGTCATCACGGCGGCGACCTTCGCTTCCCTCTTCGTCTCGTTCACGCTGACGCCCATCCTCGCGGCGCTGCTCGCGGGACGCGGCGAGGGGGTGAACCGTCTGCTCGCGAAAGTCCTCGCGCCGTGGAATCTCCTCTATCGCGGGCTGGAGAAGGCCTACAACGCCACGCTCGGCGGCCTCCTGCGGCATCCGTGGCTCGCGACGCTCGCGATCGTCGCCCTGACGGCCGTCGCGTTCCGGCTCGTCGCGCCGGGCGTGCGGATGGACTTCATCCCGACGTTCGACAAGGCGGAGCTGACCGTGCGTCTGGAGTTCCCGCCCGACTTCGCGCTTACGCAGACGGCCGCGCGCGCCAACGCCCTCGCGGCGAAGCTGGCGGCGGCGCGGGACGCGGGGGTGGATCCCCGGACGGCTCTCGAGGCGCTCGCTCGTTTTGAAGGCGTCAAGCGGCGCCTTGAGGTGAAGGGAACGGAAGCCCGCGTGACGGTGGTGGACGATTTCGCGCACCATCCGACGGCGATCCATGAAACGATTGCGGCGTTGCGGGGCAAGATCGGCCGCGGTCGGCGCATTCTGGCGGTGCTGGAACCCCGCAGCAATACGATGAAATTGGGTACGATGAAAGACCGGCTTGCGGCGAGCCTC
>URIT01000030.1 GCA_900547945.1 uncultured bacterium | reverse complement strand
GGGCGGGCGCACCCTCAATTCGACTGGTGGGCTGCGCAACCCACTAACCCATTACCAGACAAATCTCATGCCCCAAAGCAAATAACATGCCAAACAAGAAGGATGCCCAACGACCATCCGCGCCCCACCCCGCCGTTCCGGCACTCATCCACCAAATTCTGTAGAATCATTCGTAAAAAAAGGGGACGGTGCGCAAAGTACCCGCGCTGCCCCCGGCGCGTGGCGTCCGAATGCGTTCCGAACAAATCAAGCGGGCACAAGAGAGTCCAAACCTCCGTTAGAAATCTCCGTGCCAACCGGCCGGAGGCCAACCCTCTATTTCCTTCCCCACCCTTCCCCACCCCTTTTTTTCCTTACACCCTATCCGAATTACAAATCTTGTAATTCGCACCCAGAGACATTACACTCCATGTAAACAAGCCCTCCACAGACCAACATTTCCTGTAAAAACACGCACATGGCATGACATTTGCTGTAAACACATTCTAGACGTTTCCAATTCTTTCATTCATGGTCTGTCTGCGCAAAGGCCGGACCGTCAACTCAAAAAGGATATACATGAACGCATACATCGAAGCGGTTCTCAAAGACGTCAAGGCGAAGAATGCCAACGAGCCGGAATTCCTCCAGGCCGTTGACGAGGTGTTGACCACCCTCTCCCCCGTCATCGACGCGAACAAGGCCTACCAGGAAGAAGCCATTCTGGAGCGCATGGTGGAGCCGGAGCGCGTAATCATGTTCCGCGTGCCGTGGGTGGACGACACGGGCGCCGTGCGCGTGAACCGCGGCTACCGCATTCAGATGAACGCGGCGATCGGGCCGTACAAGGGCGGTCTCCGCTTCGATCCGTCGGTGAACCTCTCTGTCCTCAAGTTCCTCGCCTTCGAGCAGGTCTTCAAGAACTCCCTCACGACCCTCCCGATGGGCGGCGGCAAGGGAGGTTCGGACTTCAACCCGAAGCAGAGCCCCCACACCCCCGGCAAGCGCTGCAGCGATCGCGAGGTCATGCGTTTCTGCCAGAGCTTCATGACGGAACTCTACCGCCACATCGGCCCCGACACCGACGTCCCCGCCGGCGACATGAACGTGGGCGGCCGCGAGATCGGCTATCTCTTTGGACAGTACAAGCGCCTCGTCAACGAATGGACGGGCGTTCTCACCGGCAAGGGCCTCTCTTACGGCGGCTCGCTCATCCGTCCCGAGGCGACCGGCTACGGTGACATCTACTTCGCCGAGAACATGCTCGCCATGCGCGGCGAAACCCTCGAGGGCAAGAAGTGCGTCATCTCCGGCGCCGGCAACGTCGCCTCCTTCGCCGCCCAGAAGCTCATGCAGCTCGGCGCGAAGGTGCTCACCCTCTCCGACCGTTCGGGTGCAATCTACTGCAAGGACGGCCTCACCGAGGAGATGCTGCAGGAAATCATGGTCCTCAAGAACGTCACGCGCGGCGAACTCGCCGACTTCGCGAAAGACAAGGCGGGCGTCGCGTTCTACAAGGGCGCAAACAGCTGGCAGATTGCCGACCAGATCGACTGCGCCTTCCCCTGCGCCCGCCAGAACGAACTCAACGGCGACGACGCCGCCTACCTCCTCAAGCACGGTTGCACGCTCGTCGGCGAAGGCGCGAACATGCCGTCCACGCCGGACGCCATCGAGGCGTTCGTCAACGCGAAGATCATGTACTCCCCGGGCAAGGCCTCGAACGCCGGCGGCGTCGCGACCTCGGGCCTCGAAATGTCGCAGAACTCCGGTCGCCTCAGCTGGACCGCCGAGGAAGTCGACGCAAAGCTCAAGGGCATCATGAAGGCGATCCACGACAACGCCTGGGCCGCCGCCGAGAAGTACGGCCACAAGGGCAACTACGTGATGGGCGCCAACATCGCCGGCTTCACGAAGGTCGCCGACGCGATGCTCGCGCAGGGCGTCGTCTAAGAGATCTCCGCCGCCTTTTAAGAGGGGCTTGTTCGGAAACGGTTTCCGGCGCTTCTTGTACAGGCAGAGAACAGATAAACAGGAGGGACGCATTTCTGTGCGTCCCTCCTGTTCTGTATCACTCCTGTTCTGTATCACTATCGTTTCGATTTGATTCACCATGGACTTCGACCCGCACAAGAAAGCGAACAAGTGCGAATATATTGGCGAACAAGCGCGAATATCAAGTGTGAATATACCATTGATCCGACAATCAAGTATTTGATCCGACAATCAAGTATTGTGAACCGCAAAGATTACAAAGATCACAAAGTCTTTGCGTTTTCTTGCGATCTTTGTTGAAAAGTATCATCATATTTCATTTCCGCATCGAGAGGTCGTTCTTTTCCCATGACGGATAAATCAACGCCCGACGGATAAATCAACGTCTTCTCCTCGTTCTATTTGCCCTTCCCTTCCTCTCCACCTGTCCTCCTTCAGCCTTTCCTGCCATTCCTTCCATCAACCTTTTCCGTTCCTCCATCTACCTTGCCCATTTCATGTACGCCAAGAACGGCCCAAGAAAGGCCGTCAAGAATTTCATTTATATTTTTCCGCATAGAATTCTCATTTATGGTATAATGCCGGTGTTCGGACAGATTGCTCGTAAATCATGCAGAGAAAAAGATCGGGTACGAGCTTGACCAGAGGATGCAACCACGTGGCCGCAACCACGTGACCGCAACCACGTGACCGCAACCATGTGGTCGAGAAACGTAGTCGAGGGAACAAGAAACCTAGATTTTAAGCAGTCAGAAGGAATTCCTGGTTTAGGTAGTTCGGTTGAAGAACGTGACGCTGGTTGGATAAAAATGACGCTGGTTGGATAAAAACGGAAATGAGGAAGGAGACGCAAGATGGCACAGAGGGCCTACACGCACTCGGCGTACTGGTATGCGAAAAAGTACGGGTGGACGCACAGCGACAAGACGACCTATACGGGACGTTATCTTGATTTCGTCGACAGTTCCTACAGATTCGGTAACGGACGCAGCATCTACGATCCCGAACCCGTATTCAATCCCCTCATCTTCGCCACCTACCTTGCCGCCGATATCGGCATCGCCGTCCGCAAGGTGTCGGAAACCTTCACCGATCCCGTCAAGCGCGACCGCATACGACGCGAACTTCTTCGCGACCTGCGGATTGTCCGGCGTCCATTCTACTATGCGCGTGAAACTGCACGCCGCCGTCAACTCGCCGCCGAACGGCGCAAGATCACGCACCGGACGACAACGGCCCCCATGCCAACGCCGAAAGTCCTTCTCGACGCCTGGAATCGCCGAAAAGAGTCGAAGGAGAGGATGATCCTGCTCGGCGGTATGCTGCAGGACCTCGAATGTTATGTCGATTGCGCACTCCGTTTCGACGGGAATGGAAACGTCGTTGGGCGAAACGGAGGCATTCGGGGTTGGCTTCGGGAATTCCTCCCGGAACTCTCGCCTAAATACAAGACGCTCATGCGGTACAAGGCGATGGCGATTAAGCTGCGGCAGGCAACCGGGACGCAGGATCCGACTCCAACCTCCAACCTTCTCAACGAGCCGCGCCACCAGGTCGTGCAAGAACTGCTTGAAGATTTCCGCACAACATTCTCATTTGTGGAGGAAAGCGTGAAGCGATGGGTTGATCCCCGGCAGGTCTTCCTGGAGGATGCCCCGGTGCGCAAAAAACGAGACTCTCCTCATCTCATGGCTAGTTCTCCCAATGAAGCCATCACGCTCACCCAATCAACAGAGCGCATACCCCCTCCCCTTTCCAAAAACGTGTACAAACGGGACACAATAACGTGTAAAAACGGGACACAATAAAACGTGTACATAATGAATAAGCGGGTAACCACGGCGCATCTTGGTCGGTGCATCTTGGTTCGGCGCGTTCGGGTGAAATTTGGTATACTATCCAGAAAGTCATTTGTGGAATCGAGGCAACCATGAACCGCATCATCGCAAAACGACAGCTTTCCGAAAACGTCTTCCGCATGGACGTGGAAGCTCCCCTCATCGCCCAAGAGCGCAAGCCGGGCCAGTTCATCATCCTCATGGTCGATGACCAACTCGGCGAGCGCATTCCCCTCACCATCGCCGATGCCAGTCCGGACAAAGGCACGATCACGCTCATCTTCCAGACCGTAGGCGCGACGACGCTGAAGCTCTCCAAGCTGAATGTCGGCGACGCCCTTTCGGCGGTGCTCGGCCCGCTCGGCAAGCCCACGTCCATCCGCGGTGCGAACGGCGAACCGCCCGGCCACGTCGTCTGCGTGGGCGGCGGCATCGGCGTCGCGCCGATGCACCCCATCGCCCAGGCGCTCAAGGTCGCCGGCAACAAGGTGACGATCATCATGGGCGCGCGCAACAAGGGCCTCTTCGTGATGGAGGAGGAGATGCGGGCAATTGCGGGAGACGATCTCATCCTCATGACGGACGACGGATCGTCCGGCCGTAAGGGGCTCGTCACCGAACCGCTCAAGGAACTCTGCGCAGCCGGAACCGTCGACGAGGTCATCGCCATCGGTCCGCCCGTCATGATGAAGTTCTGCGCGCTCGCGACGCAGCCTTTCGGCGTGAAGACGGTCGCCTCCCTCAACACGATCATGATCGACGGAACGGGCATGTGCGGCGGCTGCCGCGTCTCCGTCGGCGGCAAAACGAAGTTCGTCTGCGTCGACGGTCCCGAATTCGACGCCCATCAGGTCGACTGGGATCTCATGCTCAAGCGCATGGGCGCCTTCAAGCCCCAGGAACGCGCGGCGATGGACCACGTGTGCAACCTCTTCAAGAACCTTTAACCCCCACAACCCAAACGCCATGACACCCAAAGAGAGAATGGCCCTGCCCCCACAGGAGATGCCCCAGCAGGATCCGGCGGTCCGCGCCCACAACATGAACGAAGTCGCCCTCGGCTACACGGCCGAGATGGCGCAACGTGAGGCGACGCGCTGCCTCCAGTGCCCCACCAAGCCCTGTATGCAGGGTTGCCCCGTTGCAATCAACATCCCCGGCTTCCTCGCGAAAGCGGCCGCCGGGGATTTCGCGGGCGCGCTCAAGATCATCAAGGAGACCTCCCTCCTTCCGGCGGTGTGCGGACGTGTCTGCCCCCAGGAGAAGCAGTGCCAGAAGTTCTGCACGATGGGCAAGCTCCTCAAGAGCGTGGACAAGGCCGTCGCCATCGGCCGCGTCGAGCGTTTCTGCGCCGACCTCGCGCGCGAGACGAACACCGAGGAACCGCTCATCTGTGCCCCGAAGACCGGGAAGCGCGTCGCCGTCATCGGTTCGGGTCCCGCCTCCATCACCTGCGCGGCGGACTGCGCGAAGGCCGGACACGACGTCACGTTGTTCGAGGCGTTCCACAAGTGCGGCGGCGTGCTCGTCTACGGCATCCCCGAATTCCGTCTCCCGAAGGCCATCGTCCAGCACGAGATCGAAGGGCTTGGGAAGATCGGCGTGACGATCGACACGAACTACGTCGTCGGCCACACGCGCAAGTTGCGTGACCTGATGGAGAAGGACGGCTTCGACGCCGTCTTCGTCGGCACGGGCGCGGGCCTCCCGAAGTTCATGGGCATCGAGGGCGAGAACCTGAACGGCGTCTTCTCGGCGAACGAGTACCTGACGCGCGCGAACCTCATGAAGGCATATCTCGAAGGCGAGGCGGACACGCCCTTCTGGCACGGGAAGAAGGTCGCCGTGCTCGGCGGCGGCAACGTCGCGATGGACGCCTCGCGCATGGCCCTCCGGCTCGGCGCGGAGAAGGTCTACCTCATCTACCGCCGCAGCGAGGCCGAAATGCCCGCCCGCCGCGAGGAGGTCCACCACGCGAAGGAGGAGGGCGTCGAATTCCACCTTCTCGAGAACGCGAAGCGCATCCTCGGCGACGACAAGGGCTTTGTCACGGGCATTGAATGCCTCAAGTACGAACTCGGCGAGCCGGACGCCTCCGGACGCCGCAGCCCGGTCGCGATTCCGGGGAGCGAGTTCACGCTCGACGTCGATACCGTCGTCGTCGCCGTCGGCAACGCCTCCAACCCGCTCATCCCCGCGACGACGGAGGGGCTGGAGGTCAACAAGCGCGGCAACATCATCGTCGATCCCGAGACGAACATGACGTCCATTCCCGGCGTCTTCGCGGGCGGCGACATCGTACTCGGCGCCGCCACCGTGATCCTCGCGATGGGCGAGGGACGCCGCGCCGCCGCCGGCATCAACGCCTATCTCGCCAAGTAGCCGCCCGCCGCCGCACGGGCGGCGGTCTACCGCTTCAGTTTTCCGTGGTACTCCTGAAGGGTACACACGGAAAACTCGCCGAAGCGCGTGAAATCCTCGAGGCCGTGGACGGATGCCGCGAAGCCCGCGACCGTCGTCGAGATCGGGACACCGTGGATGATGGCGGCTGCGCGCATGCGGATGTCGTCCACCATCGCCTCCGCGCCCGGTTCGGAGGTGGAGACGATCCACTGAACGGCCTTGTCGCGGATGAGGTCGAGGACGTTCGGACGCCCCCGGCTGATGCGGTAGATCGCGCGTGCCTTCACGCCGTTCTCCCACAGCTTCGTCGAGGTACCGCGCGTCGCGTAGATCGCGTAACCCATCTTGTCGAGCTTCTGCGCGAGCGGCACGACGGCGTCCTTGTCCTCGTCCTTGACGGCGAGGAAGAGATTCCCCTTCGCGGGGATACGGCTGCCGGACGCGAGCTGGCTCTTGAAGAACGCGATGTTGGAATCGGCGTCGATGGACATCACCTCGCCCGTGGACTTCATCTCCGGCGTAAGCGTGATGTCCACGCCGGGGAACTTCACGAACGGGAAGACCGCCTCCTTCACGCAGGTGTACGGCAGCGTGACCTCCTGCGTGAAGCCGATGTCCGCCAGCTTCTCGCCCGCCATGCAACGCGCGGCGTAGTCCGCGAGCGGCGCGCCGATCGCCTTCGAGACGAACGGGATCGTGCGCGAGGCGCGCGGGTTGACCTCGATCATCCAGACCGTCTGGTCGCCGTCCGGCGCCTGCGTGACGGCGAGCTGCAGGTTCATGAGCCCCACGACGTGCAGACGCTTCGCAAACTCGTGCGCGAGGCGCCGCACTTCGGCGAGCGTCTTCGGCGTGAGCGACATCGGCGGCGTCACGGAGGCGGAGTCGCCCGAGTGGCAGCCGGCCGGCTCGACGTGTTCGAGGATGGCGCCGACGACCGTCGTCTCGCCGTCCGCGACGCAGTCGACGTCCAGCTCGATCGCGTGTTCAAGGAACTTGTCGATGAGGATGGGCTTGCCCTCTGCGGCGCGCACCGCCTCCTCCACGTACTTGACGAGGTACTTCTCCTTGTAGACGATCGCCATGCCGCGTCCGCCCAGGACGAAGCTCGGGCGCACGAGGACGGGGTAGCCGATCTCGTTCGCCACCTGCACGGCCTCGGCGACCGTGTGCGCGATGCCGCTCGGCGGCTGGAGCATGCCGACCTCGGCGACAAGCTTCTTGAAGTCGTCGCGGTCCTCGGCGCGGTCGATGTCGTCCGGCGACGTGCCGATCACGTGCGCGCCCGCCGCGCGCAGCTTTTGCGCAAGGTTGAGCGGGGTCTGCCCGCCGAACTGCACGATCACGCCGTCGCAGCGTTCGCGGTCGTAGATCTCCATCACGTCTTCGAGCGTGAGCGGTTCGAAGTAGAGGCGGTCGGATGTATCGTAGTCCGTCGAGACCGTCTCCGGGTTCGAGTTCACCATAATGACCTCGAAGCCCCGCTTCCGCAGCGCGAACGCGGCGTGGCAGCAGCAGTAGTCGAACTCGATGCCCTGGCCGATGCGGTTGGGGCCGCCGCCGAGCACCATGATCTTCCGCTTCCGCTGCGCGGCGTCTTGGGAAGGCTCGCCCGGAGACACGGAGGCACGGAGGGAAGAGTCGGCATGCGTCGAGTAGAAGTAGGGCGTGATGGCCTTGAACTCGCCGGCGCAGGTATCGACCGCGCCGAAGGCCGGGCGCAGATCCTGCGCAAGGCGCGCGGCACGCACCTCCGTTTCGGGGACCTTGAGGAGGTAGGCGATCTGGGCGTCGCTGAAGCCCATCGCCTTCGCCTGGGCGAAGGCCGCGCGGTCGGCGGCGAAGGCCGCGAGGGTCCGGTAGCCCGTGATGAACAATTCGTATTTCTGGAGTTCGTCGAGGTGACGCAGGAACCAGCGGTCGATCTTCGTCAACTCGAACAGGCGCTCGACCGTCCAGCCGCGGCGCAGGGCCTCGTGGAGCTGGAAGATGCGGTCCGCGCCCGGATGGGCGAGCGCGTCGGCGAGTTCGGCGTCGTTCCATTCCTGCGTGCGGACGGCATCCCACGCCGCGTGGTCCGGAACGGGGAAGAACATCTCGTTCTTCTCGTCCGCGCCAAAACCCGCGTGCTTCGTCTCCAGCGAGCGGAGCGCCTTCTGGAAGGCCTCCTTGAACGTGCGGCCGATGGCCATCGCCTCGCCGACGGACTTCATCTGCGTGCCGAGGTGCGGGTCTGCGGCCGGGAACTTCTCGAACGTGAAACGCGGCACCTTCACGACCACATAGTCGAGCGCCGGCTCGAAGCAGCTCGGCGTCTCGCGCGTGATGTCGTTGCGCAGCTCGTCGAGCGTGTAGCCGACGGCGAGGAGGGCGGCGATCTTCGCGATCGGGAAGCCCGTCGCCTTCGAGGCGAGCGCGGAGGAGCGCGAGACGCGCGGGTTCATCTCGATGATGATGCGCCGCCCCGTCTCCGGGTTGACGGCCCACTGCACGTTGGAGCCGCCCGTCGAGATGCCGATGGCGTCGAGGACGGCGAGCGAGTCGTCGCGCATCGCCTGGTATTCGCGGTCGGTGAGCGTCTGGATCGGCGCGACGGTGATTGAGTCGCCCGTGTGGATGCCCATCGGGTCGAGGTTCTCGATGGAACAGACGATGACGCCGTTGCCCTTCCGGTCGCGCATCACCTCCATCTCGTATTCCTTCCAGCCGAAGAGCGATTCCTCGACCAGCACCTCCGAGTTGAGCGAGGCGTCGAGACCGCGCTGCACGATCGTCTCGAACTCCGCCACGTCGTGCGCAATGCCGCCGCCCGTGCCGCCGAGCGTGAAGCCGGGGCGGATGATGAGCGGCCAGGTGCCGATCTTCCGCGCGGCGTCCTTCGCCTCGTCGAGCGTGTGGCACGAAACCGAAGTGGGCATGTCGAGGCCGAGCGACAGCATCGCCTCCTTGAAGAGTTCGCGGTCCTCGGCGCGCGCAATGGCATCCGCATTCGCGCCGATCATCTCCACCTTGTAGCGGCGGAGGATGCCCTGGCGCGCGACCTCCATCGCGACGTTGAGCGCGGTCTGTCCGCCCAGGGTCGGCAGCAGCGCGTCGGGGCGCTCCCGGCGGATGATCTCGTGGATCGACTCGGGCGTGATCGGCTCGATGTAGGTGTGCGGCGCCATTTCCGGGTCGGTCATGACCGTCGCGGGGTTCGAGTTGACGAGCACGACCTCGTAGCCCTCGTGCGTGAGCGCCTTGACGGCCTGCACGCCCGAATAGTCGAACTCGCAGCCCTGGCCGATGACGATCGGCCCCGCGCCGATCAACAGGATCTTGTGGATGTCGGTACGCTTCATGTCAGGAAAACATTAGCAAATTCCATGCCGTATCAGTATGCGATGCGGAGATAGCCAGAACACGGAACCGGAACTTCGTTGACGCCGACGGCGAGCGACGGGGCCGGGACTTCCTTTCCGAACGTGTCGAAGGCCTGTACACGCCGGGGAGCCGCATGTACGCGCAGCACAAGGCGATTCTCGCCCGTACCGTTCAGCACGAAGGTCTCACGGTCCGGCGCGCCGCCATCGACGCAGAATCCCGCGAGATACGCCCCCAGGATGCGCTCATTCGCCGAAGCCCCTTCCAAAACGGGATAACCGTGTTCGGGATTGTAGGCGCGGAACGTCCCGTGCAGCAGCGCGTCCTCGTGGCGCGTCGAGAAGCCGGCCCAGTGGCGGATCATCGCGGTATGGCTCTCCGGCAGCTTGCGCAGCATCATCGAATACTGGACCACGCCGAAGATCGAGTCCAGGACGGCGCGCGCCGCGACCTCGGCCGGCTCGTCCGGATGCCATTCCAGCATGTCGCCGTGTACGGCCCCCGGTCCGGACGTCAGGCGCAGACGCGCGATTCCGCGCCGGTTGCGGTTCTTGTCGCCCGGGCAGTCGGCCACACGGAACATGTTGCCGTACTTGAGGATCGCGGGGCCGACGTAGGCCTGGCGGAATTCGACCAGCAGGTCGGGCTTGATCGCCTTCAGGCGGGCCATCACCTCGCCAAGCAGCCGGTCGGACGCCTCTTCGACGCTTTTCGTGTCGCGCCCGGCGTAGTTCTCCGCCTCTGCCGGGTCCTTGCCCTTGATGTGGAAGCAGTCGATGAAGTCGAGCTTGAACCCATCGAGGTTCCAGTCGCGCAGCGCCTTCTCGTAGACGCCCGCGAGAAACGCGCGCACCTCCGGGAAGCGCGGATCCAGCACGCCGGCCCCCAGCGTCTCGTAGAGGTACTTGCCCTTGAAGCGCGCGTAGTTGGCGGTCTTCGTGCCGATGAACGGCACGGAATACCAGAGCATGTACTTCAGCCCCATCGCCTGCACGCGGCGCACGTGCGCCGCCATGTCCGGGAAGCGCCGTGTCGAGATCTGCCAGTCGCCGGCCTTGGAATAGCCGCCGACCACGTCGTCCATCTGCCAGCCGTCGTCGAGGATCAGCGTCTTCATGCCCAGCTTGGCCGCCCGCGCGCACTCTTCCTCGATGTCCTTGGCGAAGACGTTGTGATGGAAGCAGTACCACGACGAGTAGAGCGGCTTGAAGGCCGCCGCCGGCGCCACGCACGGCGCGTTGCCGGGCTTGGACGAGATCCACGCCGAAGCCTCGCGCACGGCGTCGGACCAGAAGACATCGCGTGCATCGAGCCGGATGCGCACCGCGTAGGACGCGAGCGGCGCCTCCACGCCCGTGAGGAACGACATCGAACAGGTCAGCTCGCACGTCGTCTCCTTCAGTCCGGCTGCATAGTACACGACGCGGTGCGCCTCGTCGGCGGCGAAGGACAGGCGGTTGCGGTTACGGTCGCTGATGAGCGCGCCGACCGGCGACCAGTGCGCGAAGTCGCTGGACTTGCCGCCGCCCCAGTCCGGCGGGATCACGCAGGTCCCGCCATCCTGCGGCGTCCAGAACGCCTGGATGTCGCGCTGCGGCACCGCCCAGCTCACCTTGAAGGACGGCGGACGCGCCTCGGCCGCCGCCGAGAGGGAAACCTCGATCTCGTCCACGCCCGCGCCCAACGACCGGCGTTCACAGGCGAATGTCCAGCCGCCCGCATCCCGGCTGCTCACGCGGACATCACCGGCGACCGTTCCCTTGACAACCTTCTCGAACGCCGCCGCCCGCGCCCCACAGGCCAGAAGGAAGGCCGCGCCGGCCAGCACGAACCCCGTACACCGTGAAAGAACATCATTCATCTTACGTTACTTCCTTTCATTTTTCAAATTTCCTCGCAGAGAGCGACATCGCCGCCGTGGAAGACGAGGACGATGCGGTGGAGTGTAACCGTGCCGCCGTTCTCCTTCAGGTTCCAGGCGCGCGCGAGGTCGTGGTCGGCCGCACATGATCTGCTTCATCGTTCCCATGCCGGTATTATAGCAAAACGCCGGGCGCGCGCTTCTCACTCCACGGCGACGGGGCGCAGGCCGTTGACGAGCGGGCGGCAGGCGCCCTGCGTGTGACTGGAGAACCCGACGATACCGCACATGGCGTGTCCCTCCTACTTCGCGCCCTTCTTCTGCTTCAGCGCCGCCGCGACGAGTCCGTCGAAAAGCGGGTGCGGCGCGGTCGGGCGGCTCTTGAACTCGGGGTGGAACTGCCCCGCGATGAAATACGGATGATCCGGCAGCTCGACGATCTCGACAAGCGTGCCGTCCGGCGACGTGCCGGACACCTTCAGCCCCGCCGACTCCAGCGCCTTGCGGCCCTCCGAGTCGTAGTTGAGCTCGTAGCGGTGACGGTGGCGTTCGGAGATCGTGAAGTCCTCCTTGCCCTTCTCGCCGTAGGCGGGCGCGTAGAGCCTCGCCGCGAGCGTGCCCTTCTTGACGACGCACGGGTACGCGCCGAGGCGCATCGTGCCGCCCTTCTGCGTGACGCCCTTCTGCGTCTCCATGAGGTCGATGACGGGATGCGCCGTCTTCGGATCGAACTCCGTCGAGTTCGCGTCCGACCAGCCGACGACATCGCGCGCGTACTCGATCGCCGTACACTGCATCCCCAGGCAGATGCCGAGGAACGGGATCTTGTGTTCGCGCGCATACTTGATCGCGAGGCACTTGCCCGGCACGCCGCGGCTGCCGAAGCCGCCCGGCACGAGGATGCCGTCCACGCCCTTGAGGAGCGACGGATCCTTCTCCAGCTCCTCCGCCTCGATGCACTTCACGTGGACCTTGCAGTCATGCGCCATGCCCGCATGGTGCAGGGCCTCGTGGACCGACTTGTAGGCGTCGCGGATCGCGATGTACTTGCCGACGAGCGCAATCGTGCAGCTCTTCTTCGGCTGTGTCGCCTTCTTCACGAGCGTATCCCACACCGTATGCTTGATCGGCCAGATGTCGAGGTGCAGCTGCTTCAGCACCTCTTCGTCCAGCCCCTGCTTGCGGAGTTCGCGCGGAATCGCGTAGACGGAGTCCGTCACGTCCCTCTCCTCGATGACGCGCTCGGGACGCACGTTACAGAAGAGCGCAAGCTTGGAAAGGTGTTCCTGCGGGATCGGCATCTCCGTACGGCACACAAGGATGTCGGGGATGATGCCGATCGCGCGGAGCTGCCCGACGGAATGCTGCGAGGGCTTCGTTTTCAGCTCGCCCGCCGCCTTCAGGTAGGGGACGAGCGTGAGGTGGACGAAGCACGTGTTGTCGTAGCCCTGCTCGAAGCGGAACTGCCGCGCCGCCTCCAGGAACGGCAGCGACTCGATGTCGCCCGAGACGCCGCCGATCTCGCAGAGAACGATGTCGCAGTCATGCTCGCCGGCGGACTTGATGGCGTCCTTGATCTCGTTCGTGATGTGCGGCACCACCTGCACCGTACCTCCCAGGTAGCCGCCCGCGCGTTCCCGCGCGAGAACCGCCGAGTAGATGCGCCCCGACGTGTAGTTCGACGCCTTCGAGCAGGTCACCCCCGCGAAGCGCTCGTAGTGGCCGAGGTCGAGGTCCGTCTCCGCCCCGTCGTCCGTCACGAACACCTCGCCGTGCTGGTACGGGCTCATCGTGCCCGGATCGACGTTCAGGTATGGATCGAGCTTCTGCATGAACACCTTGTACCCCCGGCTCTTCAGGAGCAGCGCCAGGGACGCGCTCGTGATGCCCTTTCCGAGGGAACTCACCACGCCGCCGGTGATGAAGACGTATTTCGTCGGATTCTTCGATTGTTTTTTCATTACATGATCAAATAGTTAAATGGTTAAATGGGGCAGACAAATGGATGAATGGTTGAATAAACCGATGATGGGCCTTCAAGAAGCCGAAGAGCCACGTTCCAGCATCTTCCTGAACTGGTCGAAAAGGTAGTCGGAATCGTGCGGGCCGGGACAGCTTTCGGGATGGTACTGCACCGAGAAGGCGGGCAGCGTCCGATGGCGGACGCCTTCAATGGAACCATCGTTGAGGTTCACATGCGTCACTTCCAGGCAACCCGGAACCGAATCGGGCAACACCGCGAAATTGTGGTTCTGGCTCGTGATCTCCACGTTCCCCGTGGCAAGGTTCTTCACGGGATGGTTGCAGCCGTGGTGCCCGAACCGGAGCCGCCCCGTCCTCGCCCCACAGGCGAGTGACAGCAACTGGTGTCCGAGGCAGATGCCGAAAATGGGGAGTGGGGCGTGGAGGTTGGATTCCAGAAGCGCGCGGATGTTGTCGATTGCGTAGGTGACGGCGGCGGGATCGGCCGGACCGTTCGAGAGGAAGATGCCGTCCGGCTTCATCGCCAGCACGGCCGCCGCCGGGGTCTTGGCGGGGACGACCGTCACGCGCGCGAACGCCGCCAGGCTCCGCAGGATGTTCGTCTTCACGCCGAAGTCGTAGCAGACGACGCGGGGACGGTTTTCCCCGCACGGAGCGTATTCATATGGCGCGGAACACGTCACCTTCGCGGCATAGTCCTGTCCGTCCAGACCCTCCCAGGCGCGGGCACGCGCCACCGCCTCCGCCTCGGTGAGCGCATCGCCCGCGACGTGGAGGTAGGCCTTCTGGTTCCCGTTGTCTCGGAGATGGAGCGTCAGCGCGCGCGTCTCGACACCGTAGAGGCCGGGAACGCCCGCCGCCCGCAAATAGGAATCGAGCGACTGCGTGGAACGGTAATTCGACGCCGCGTTCAGATCGTTGACCACCAGTCCATGTAGAAAAAGGCCCCGAGATTCGACATCTTCGGGGTTTGTTCCGTAGTTTCCGACTTCGGCGGCGGTGAGGGTGACGATTTGTCCGGCGTAGGATGGATCCGTCAAGATTTCCTGATAGCCGCTCATGCCGGTATTGAAGACAACCTCGCCGACTTGATCGACGGCGGCTCCAAAGGCCACGCCGTGGAACACGGTTCCGTCCGCCAACGCGAGGAACGCCGCCCGTTCCCGCTCCGCCTTCCATTTTCCGCTGTAGTCCTGCATGTACTCTCCTTGGCACAGACTGTACCGAGGAGTTTTTAGAGCAGAAAACATGCCACCATGTATCCCTCCCGTTTTTCGCCCCGAATCCGAGGTGCCATGCATTCCGAATCGGGAGGATCGCGCTCCTGCGCGATCCTCCTCCCCCACCATCTCCACCCGAAGACGATACAAAATCTGTAAATCGAGACGACGGGGAATTACAGAATCGGTAAGAACCGTCCCGCCCTGACCACGCGACAAGCGCGTCCCTCCCCTATCAGGGATGCGCTCTATCTTCGTAAAGCCGCCAAGATCCGTGCCTGAAATCTTACGCAGTGAAATCTCACGAGTTCGTTCACGGCCACACTGACTTAGAGGCTACGCTGGAAACCCACGCGCGTACAATTGACAGAGAGTGGGGGGCCATTGTATTATAGAGCCGTGCATTCTGATGGAACCTTAACGGAATCCTCGTCTTCTCCTCATCTCGGTGTTCTAGACTCTGGAACGTCGATGCGGACGCGCGGAATTGCGTCCTTCCAGCCTTGCGTCCCGAACTGGCAGGAGAAGGACGGATGCGTACGACACGATTGGACAACGAAACGAAAAAGAGGTGAACATGAAACGAACGACGGACAACCTTGCAATCGCCAGGATCCTCGGACTTGCATGCATGGCCCTGACGGGCGGTCTTCAGGCCGCGACCACGTTTGACGGACTCCGGCGCGAACTCGACGAGGCCGCCGACGGCGCGACGGTGTATGTGGAAAACGACATCTTCTACACGGGCGCCCTCGCGCCGAACCTCGCCAAGCGCATTACGCTCGCGAGTCCGCCCGGCCAGACCAATGTCCTCCTGCGCGCACCGAACTATGCCTCGGGCGCCTTTCTCATATTGACCGACGCAGCGGCGGATGTCACGCTCACGAACCTTGCCGTGGACGGCAACAAGGCCGCCGGAACGCAAAGCGACCGCTTCATCGACATCCAGGCCGGACGCCTCACGCTCGATGCAGGCACCGAACTGCGCAACGTGCAGCAGCGGCCCGAGGGATCCATCCGCGTCCTCGCCCCCGGCGAACTCGTCATGAACGACGGCGCCGTGCTGCGCGGTTTCGTCAACGCGCAGTGGGGCACATGCGTGTTGGTGGGCTCGGTCGGCACAAGCGCCCGTTCCGGGCGCTTCACGATGAACGGCGGCCTCATCACGGGCTGCGCCTCCACCTACACGGGCAGCGGGGACGCCGGCTCGTACGGCGGCGCCGTCTACACGTGGAGCGGCATCTTCGACATGCGCGGCGGCCTCATCACGGGCAACACGGCGCGCAACGCCTGCGCGGGCGTGGCCGCCTACAAGGGGCATTTCATCCTTTCCGGCACGGCCTCCGTCACGAACAACGCGGGCGATACCGTCAACGACATCTCGTATTGGGGGGATGGAGGAGCCACCGGCTATCTCTACATCGCGGGGCCCTGGACGGGAGCCGCCACGGTCTACGCGCCGCGCATCGTAGACGAGAGCAGCGAAAAGGACCGGCTGTGGGCGTGCTTCGTCGCGCCGCACGAAGGCTTCACGCCGGGACGCGACGACATGCCCGGCCTCGGGAACCTGTCCGTGCAGGACTACCCGGAGTTCGTCGCGAACGGCTACGTGCGAAGCGTCTATACCGACGCCGCGCTTGTCCTTTCCACCCGCCAGCTCAGCGTCCACTTCAAGCCCCGTACCGCCCGCCTCGGCAACCGCCTCTCCGTCGCCTCGCCCACAGAGTTGATGGACCAGCTGGCGGACGGCGACGAGGTGGAGATCTGCCACGACTTCGATCTGCCCAGACCCCTCGTGGTTTCAAACAACTGGACGCTCACCCTGCGGAGCGACACGAACGGCCCCTGGACCGTCTCGCGTCCGGCAAACAGCCAGTGGACACCGCTTGCACGTGTGACGAACGCGACGCTCCACCTTGAGAACATCGTGTTCGACGGACGGCGGGACGACGCGGACGCGAAGCCCTTGCTGGTCCCGATGCTCCAGATTCAGGCCGGCGGCAACGTCACGCTCGGGAACGGCGCCGTCCTGCAGAACGGCATGCAGGGCGAACAGTGCCCGGCCGCATTCGTGTTCGGCTCCGGCTCCCGCCTCGCGATGGAACCGGGCAGCGTGGTCCGAAACTTCTCCACGACCAACGCCGACAGCTTCGCGACGGCGTTCCGCATCGGCGGGTTTGAGGACAAGGACGCCGACCCGAAGCCCGTCTTCACGATGACCGGCGGCACGATCTCGAACTGCGTGAGCGGCACGAAGGGGACGGCGTCGGGTGGCTACGGCGGCGCCGTCTACGTGCAGAACGCCGTCTTCGACTTCCGGGGCGGCACCATCAGCGGGAATGCGGCCCCGTCGGGCGGCTGCGCGGGCGTGATGGTGTGGCGGGGCGCCACCGTCCAGATCGGCGGCACGGCGACCGTCACGGACAACCCGGGGGTCTGTCCAGACCTCTACAGGTGCGATGGCGGAACCGTGCGGATGACGGGGGCATTCCGCGGCCGCGTCGGCGTGCGCAGCGGGAATCAGGCCTTCGACGGATGCCTCGACATCGCCTGCGGCGAAGGGGCGACGGGCGCGTGGAACTTCTTCTCCGCAAAGACCGATCCGTATGGCCTCTACGTCGGCTACATGTGGAAAGACAACCGCGTTGTCTACCTGCGCAGCGCCGACGGCTGGCTGGACGGCGTGGGGCTCGTCTGCGCCTACGAGGACTTCGCCCACTTCACGCCGACGGCGATCGACGTGGACGCCGAGGCGGACGCCCTTCCGCACGTCTTCGGCGGCAGGGCCGTCGCGGCGGGCGGCATGCTCGACGTGACGTTCGACGAAGCCGCCGCGCGGGAGGCGGGCCGCACAAACGTGATGCTGCTCGCGGCACGGGAGGGCGAAGTCCTTACGGGCACCTGGCGCTTCACGGTCCCCCGTGCCGCAAGGGGCGTATGGAAGGTGAAGCCCGTCCGCGCGGAGCAGGGCATCGTCGCCTACCGCCTCGTCTGGCTGCCGACGGGCACCGTCTTCGTCATCCGCTAGGTCATCCGCCTGTTCCGGGATATTTTCATGCACGTTAACGCGCACCTAATACGTCCGTGCTACACTTGCCGCGTCAAACGGGAAGAAGGCACGCATGAACAAGCTCGCGAACATTCTCATCGTCGAAGACGACTCGACCATCCGCACCATCCTGCAGATGATGCTGCGGAACGCCGGCTTCACGCACGTCAAGTCCGCCGCGCGCGGCGACGAGGGGCTTGAGGCCATCCGCCGCGACCGCCCGCAGCTCGTTCTGCTGGACCTCATGCTGCCGGGGCTTGACGGCCTCTCGCTCTGCAGCCGCGTGCGCGCGGACCCCGAACTCGCGGACGTGCGCATCATCATCCTCACCGCGAAGAGCGAGGACAGCGACGTCGTGCGCGGCCTTGAACTCGGCGCCGACGACTACGTCACGAAGCCCTTCTCGCGCGAAGTCCTGCTCGCGCGCATCCACGCCGTCCTCCGCCGGAACGATCCGATGGCCGCCGGGCGGACGATGGACGGCCTCGTCGTCGACGAACGCGGGAGCGCGGCCCTCCTCAACGGTACCGTCCTCTCGCTCACGCGCGGCGAATTCCGCCTGCTCGCGCTGCTCACCTCCCGCCCGGGCCGTGTCTACACGCGCAGCCAGATCATCGCCTCAATCCAGGACGAGGAGAAGTCCGTCACCGAACGTACCGTCGATGTCCAGCTCGTGGGCCTCCGCAAGAAGCTCGGCGACTGGGCCGCGCACATCGAAACCATTCGCGGCGTGGGATATCGGGTGAAACCATGAAGTCTCCCCTCGTCGGCTATTTCCCCTGCGCCCTCGCGGCCATTGGCTTCGTCGCGTTCGGCTTCGTCCTGAAGCTGGAAATGGACACCTCGCGCCGACTGGCCGAGGCCTGGGCCGAACGCGACCTCTCCGCCCGCACCGAACTGGCCGCGGCCTCCATCGGCGACGCCCTCGCGACGGGGGACTTCAACCGCCTGCGCGAGTTCGCCGACATGCGCCGCTCGAACGACCTGCGCCTCACGGTGCTCTCCGCCCCCGGCGGGATGGTCTACGATTCCGAACCGACCGCCTCCGGCAACCACGCCGGCTGCCCCGAGGTCCGCGCCGCCCTCGAAACCGGCACGGGGTGCGCCATCCGCGTCTCGCACATCACCGGGCAGAAGATGCTCTACTGCGCACGGAAGGCGGGGGACGACTTCATCGTGCGCCTGTCCCTGCCCTACGAGGTCGTCATCGATCCGCTGCGGCGCAACCGCCTCGCGATGGTCCTCTCAGCCCTCGTCGGCGCCTCGGGCCTCCTCCTCGTCCTGCTCTTCTCCATCCGCCTCGTCGCCCGCAACCGGGCGCTCGCCCGCGAACGGGATGCGAAGGCGCAGCTGCTCGCCGAACTGCAGCGCGTCGCGGACTTCCGGCGCGACTTCATCGCGAACGTCTCCCACGAGATCAAGACGCCGCTCACCGGCATCCTCGGCGTCGTCGATCTGCTGGGGGGCGTCGACGCGGACGCCCTGCCGGAGGCGGACCGCCGCAACCTGCTCGAGATGCTCCGCCGCGAGGCGACGCGCCTCGACGCCCTCGCGCGCGACATCCTCTCCCTCGCGCGCCTCGAACGCAGCGAAGAGGCCCCGCGGCATGACTTCACGCCGACGGACCTCGCGGACGTGCTCGCGACCGCCGCCGACCGTGTGCGCCCCCGCGCCGAGGCCGTCGGCATGCGCCTCATCGTCGAGCCCGCCCCCTCGCTCGTCCTCCCCTGCGACGCCCGCCTCGTCGAGCAGGCCCTCGTCAACCTCGCCCAGAACGCCATCCTCCACTCCGGTTCGCCGGACCTCATCCTCTCCCTCGCCCCCACGGCGACCGGCGCCGTCTTCACGGTCATCGACCACGGCATCGGCCTCCACGAGGCGGACCGCGCGCGCATCTTCGAGCGCTTCTACCGCGTGGACAAAGCCCGCAGCCGCGACGCCGGCGGCACCGGCCTCGGCCTCGCCATCGTCAAGCACGTCGCCCAGCTGCACGGCGGCGACGCCGCCGTGCAGGCCGAACCCGGCCACGGCTGCACCTTTACCCTCACCCTTAACACGAAAGAACAAGCCAAGAAAGGAAAACAAACATGAAAACTCACTGCATGGAAGCCTGTGGGCTCGCCTTGGCACTGACGCTGCTCGTCGGTTGCGGGGCCGCGAACGCCGCAGAGAAGAAGGGCATGTCCACGAAGACGGCCGAAACCTCCGTCACCACGAACGACAACGGCTCCGTGTCGCGCACGTTCGTGGAAAGCTCCGTCACCACGAACGGCAACCTCGTCACCGAGCGCCGCCGCGAGACGCGCACGAACATGGATGCGGCGGGGAACATCCTCGAAACCTCCACGAGCGAGTACGCCCAGAGCTACAACGTGGGCGACACGGGCTGGAAGCTCCCCGCCTCGAAGCTCGATCCATCCGATGCGGAGAAGGACATCCAGACGGACGCCTTCATGGGCCTGAAGTTCGGCGACGTGATCGCCGACACGAACACGGTGCGCGAGGCCGGCGAACCCTCCCTCCTGCGCGTCGCCTTCAAGCCCAAGAAGGCCCTGCCCGGATTCGACGACTACTACGCCTACCTCACGCCAAAGACCCACAAGATCGCCAAGATCTGCGCGTGCGCGAAGGACGCCGTCGAGCCCGGCGGCTCCTGGCGCCGCCACTACCTGATCGAGGCCCTTGAAAAGCGCTACGGCGCCTGGGCGCGCCTCATCAGCTACCGCCGGCCGTACTACGCCTTCGACGTGGCGCCCGGCCGCACCGTGACCGTCTGCCTCGCAGGCGCGTCGCAGGACTACCAGACCGTCCTGACGGCCTGGGACGACGCGCTCGTGCGCCTCGCCGACGAGGAGGAGGAGGCCCTGCGCAAGGAGGCCCGCAAGGCCGCCGCGAAACGCCGCGACCAGCAGGTCCAGGACGCCGCCTCTATCTTCTGAGCGCGATCCGCGTCTCGCGCGGGCGCTTGACGGTGGGGAACGCGCAGAGCGCCCGGCCGTCCGCCAGCAGGGCGGCCTCTCCGCCTTCGACGCAGATTTCCTCGCCGCCGAGCAGATTGGCGGCGAGGAAACATTTTTCAAGCCCGTCGCCCCGCCCGAAGTTCCACACCTCGTCCGGCTGGGCGACGCGCCCGGGACCGTCGTAGATGGAGGCGGCGTCCAGCGCGGCGATCCGTTCAAGGACGGCGGCAGGGGCGAGCCCGGCGAGCGCGGCCTTCGAGACGGGCGCGCGCCGGAGGGCGGCCTGGACGAAGGGGGCCGCCTCGGTGGTGGCGAGGTCGTGCGCGGCGTAGGGGGCGAGGGCGGCGGACCGGTTGACGGCGCGCAGTTCGTCAAGGCGCCGCACCACGGCAGCGTAGTCCATCTCGGGGGTCAGGTCGAGGGGCGCCTCGTCCGTGCGGAACGCAACGCGCGCGGGATCGGGGAGACGGGGCGTGACGAGCCGTTGGTCGGCGGCGTCCGCCGGTGGCACGAGGAAGGCGGCGAGCTTGCGGGAGAAGTCCGCGTACACGGCCTGCGAGATGGTCGCCTCGGGATAGAGCAGATGGATGTAGCCGGTCGCGTGGGAGACGATCGTCACGCGCTCGTGTTCCAACGCGCGGCGGGCCTGCCGGGAGATGACGGTGCCGTTCGCCCACATGGCCTTCGTGACGAGGCGGCGGTTGTTCGTGAGGATGCCGGTGTCGACGTCGAGGAAGTTCTGGGAGTGGAGGGGCGTCGCCATCAGGTAGATCGCGTCGAGCGGGAGGCCGCAGACGACGAAGGCGGCGGCGGCGTAGAGTCCGGCAAGGGAGACGCACTCGCCCGCGCCGACGGCGTGGCCGGGCTTGTGGCGGAAGGCGTCCATCGCCTCGATGGTCTCCGTCTTCCAGTAGGGGATCGTGTCGGAGGAATACGTGTCGAGTCCGAAGTGGCGGCGGATGTCGATGTCGTAGTAGTAGACGTCGCCCTGGTAGCCGAAGAGCGCGTTGGAGCGGGCGATCTCGTCCGGCGCGAGGAACGGCGCGAAGCGGGCGAGTTCGGTCTGCTGCGTCGTAAGGCCCCAGGTCTCCAGGTCGAGGTTGAACGTGTAGTTGTCCATGATGTGCTGGCGAAGGCGCTGGAGGCGCTTCTTCGGGCGCATCGCGCGGATGCCGGCGAACCAATCGAGGTCTCGCCACGCCCAGAGGCGCGGCGAGAGGATGTTGGCGAGGACGAGGGCGTACATGAGCGCGGGGAAGATGAAGATCTCCATGTCCGAGAGCGTGCAGGCCGCCGATTTTTCTTCAAGGGGAATCGCATTCATGGTCGGTTTCAAAGCGATTCCAGTATACCAAAACGGGAGAAGCCCGTCCCGCCCGTCAGCCGTGCCACGGCCTCTTCCGCCTGGGGAGCCCGTGCGCGAAGAATGCATTGGCGATGTTGACGTCCTCGACGATCTGGTAGTCGTACATCCCCACGCAGAGGAAGTCCGCGCCGCCCATGTAGGTCGTCGGGAACGCCGTGCGGGGATGCTCGATGCCCGCGCCCAGCACCTTGAAGGCGATCCACGGCTCGGGGCGCGACGCCATGAAGGCGAAGACCTCCTCGCGGCCCGTGTCGACGAAGCGGTTGTCGCAGACGCCCAGACCGTGGGGGTCCTTCTTGCGCCTGTCCTCGCCGAGGTGCGCCGTCGGGTAGTCGATGCGGTGGACGGTCTTCATCCAGAAGTCGGGGAGCAGGTCGTGCGCGACGCAGAACTTCGCGGTGGCAAGGCTGTGGCAGCCGATACCGACCGGCACGCCGAGCTTCCGCGCCTCGTCGAGATACGTGCGGAAGGATTTCCAGTCGCCCTTCTGCGCCGCGACGTCGGAATGGAAGCCGTGCATGTAGACGAGGCTTGCGCCGTTCTCGACGCTCGCCTGCGCGCCCGCGACCACGCCCTTCGGATGCCCGCAATCCGAAATGAACTGGATCCGGCCGCCCTCCTCGCGCCAGTAGCGGTTGATGACGCGCATGAGCGCCGGGTTCGTGAGGATCGTGTTGACGCCGCACGCCTCCGCCATGCGGAAGTTGCGGAACACGCGCTCGTCGGTGAAATAGGCCTTCACGAGCTTGCCGTAGAACGACATGTCGCGGCTGTGCGCCCAGCCGCCGATCATGTTGCCGCCCAGCGTGAGGCGCGAGAGCTTCACCTTGCCGATCCTGCCGCATGCGTCCATTGGCTTCGCGAGCCCGGCGAGGTCGCGCTTCGGGTCGAACGCCGGCACGGCCGGCCCCGTCGCGCGCACGACGTCCGCCGAGCGGATGGCCTTCGTGTACGCCGCGGCGCCGGCGAGCGCGAGGAGCGACGCGCCGCCCGCGAGCACGTCCCGTCGGGTTAACGTCTTCGCCTTCATTCCGCCGCCTCCCTTCCCGCTTCTTCCGCGCGCGCCGGCGGCGCGCCGTTCCACGCGAACACGAAGAACAGCATCGCCGCCTCCACGAGGTTGCGGTCGACGAACAGGAAATGGCTCTCGCCCGTGTGGCCGAAGTGGGGCGGATTGAGGACGTACATGAGCGAGAGGTAGAAGATGCCGAAGAGCGCCGCCGGCTTCACGAGGCGTCCCGCCATCAAAAGCGCGCCCGAAAGGAGGAGCCCCCAGGCGAAGACGGCGTCCACGGCGCCCATCGCCGCCGAATCGGCGAGCGCGCGGAAGAGGCCGCCGCCGATCCAGCGGGCGCAGCGGAAGCGCCCGAACCAGGAGAACGGCCAGGCCGACGTCAGCGCCCAGACGCCCAGGTACGCGAGCTTCCATCCCAGCGCGAGGCGCACGGCCAGGACGGCGCACGCGCGCATCCCGTCCGAAGGCCGGACGAGCTTTTCGAGGACGTTCTTCATTTCGCCTCCTTCTTCGCCACACCGTTCACCGTCTCGACGACGCGGAAGTCCAGCAGATCGATCGCCGCGACCGCCGCGCCGTGCGCGCGCGCGAAGCGATAGGCCCCGGCGGGGTCGAGCGCGCCGCCGGCAAGGCAGCGGATGGCCACCCAGGGCTCCGGCCGCGTCTTCATGTAGGCGGCGGCGGCCTTCGGGTCTTCGCACCAGATGTTGTTGCAGCGCGGCTTCATCGTCGCCGCCGGGTAGTCGAGCGAATGGAACGCGAGCGCCCAGAAGTCGGGCGCGAGGCCGTTTCCGGCGAAGAACTTCACCGTCGCCACGTCCTCCGCGCCGATGCCGACGGGGAGACCCGTCTTGCGCAGCGCCGCGACAAGCGCCCGCGCGCCCGCCGCGTCGCCCGCCTTCGCGATGGCGTCCGCCCGCTCGGGGCGCAGGTAGACGCCCGCCGCGCCCGCCGCGCGCGCGTGCGCCGCGTCCGCTTCCGTCGCGCAGTCCGCGAAGAATTTCATCTCGCCGCCGACCTCCTTCGCCGCCGCGCAGATGCGCGCGCAGAACGCGGGCTCGGCGAAGACGGCGTCGATGCCGCAGAGCGAACAGTAGCGCACCGTGCGCTCCAGCGTGCCGGCCGCGTGGTAGCGCCGCATGAACTCGTCCGTCCAGATGAGGTCGCGCGCATGGGCGTGGCCGGCCATGAAGTCGCCGCCGAGGGCGAGCGGCGAGAGGCGCACGCCCGCAAGCTCCGTCCGTTCCGCGAACGGGGCCTTCAGGGCAGCAAGCGCGGTGAACTCGTGGACTTTGACCGTCGCGGACGTGACGGCCGCGACCGGCTCGAAGCCGTTCACCCGCTTCTGCCGCCAGCAAAGCCCCGCAAAAAGCGCGAGGACAAGCGCGCCGGGGAGAAGCGTGCGGAGAAGGCGGGGCCTGCACGGCATCACCGCCACAAGGAGAAGCCCCAGCGCCTCAAGCGCGTTGCGCTCCAGGAGGAGGAAGCGCCCGTCCGCGCCCGAGACCGCCGCCGCAAAGGGCTCGGGCGGCTGCGCGCAGTAGAACATCGCCATCAGCAGCATGCCGAAGACGGCCGCCGCGCGCGCGAAGACGCCGGTGATGAGCGCGAGGCCGATCAGGACAAGCCCCCACATGACCGCCTGGTCGCCGAACGCGACGAGCCACCCCTGCCCCGCCATCCACGTGAAGAGCCCCGCCAGCGGCCCCTGCGCGCCGTCCAGGTAGGACAGGCAGCTCCAGCCCTTCGCCTGAAAGAGCTTCCAGACCCCCTCGTAGAGGAAGTGCCACCCGATCAGCCAACGCAGGACCTGCAAGGCGGCTTCGGCCATCCGCGCGCCCGGCCTCGGCGGCGTGAGTGCATGCGGCCTGTCCATCTTCTTCATGGCTCCCTTTCCGACGGCTCGTGCGGGAAGACGACAAAGGCGGGGAAGCCCTTGATGCCAAGGCCCGCGAAGTCCTTCAGCTTGTGGAACGCAGCGGGGTCTTCCGCCTGCAGGCGCACGACCGCGAACGGCGCGGCGAGCGAATCCGTGTCGGCGAGAAACCCGCAGACGACGGCCAGGGAAAAGACAAGACGACGAACGTTGACTTTCATGCAAGACCTCCACGAGCGCACCCAGAGACACCCCCGCCGAGCAACACCGCTAGTTTACAGGAGTTTCGGCCGAAGCGCAAGACGAAAGGAGGGCCGCCACCGTCCCGGCGGGACACCCGCCCCCGGCGCGTGGCGTGCAAACGGGCCCGGCGCGCGCGGCGTGGCGGCTTCGGAGATTGTGGCCCTCCATGCGGCGCGCGGCCGCGTAAACCAACCTCGGACAGGGCAGATGAAGATTTCAGTGAAAGGAGGCGACACCGAGGCAAAGGCCGCGTCCCGAACCGCAAAGGCTTGAATGTCCCGTCCGCAGACGAGTGCGTTCCGTGCCTAGCACCACGCGTGTGTCGCGGAGGTTGTACCCCTGCAGGAGGAATTACAGCATGCAGACGGACGACAAGGGCCCGCGAAGGGCCATCCGACACTGCATATAGGAGAGAGACATGCATCAGGCCCCCGGCACGAGGGAAGCGGAAATCGCCAAAGCGATTTTGCCCATTGCCTTTTGTACTCATAGTAGACACGGAGGGAGGTTGGGGGAAGATGTCGTCTCGATTCCCCAGAGGGGAGAATGAGAATCTTATGCGTAATAAACTCAGAGCCTTGAGCTGGTTTGGGCAGGCCTTAAGTGATGATCTGTTGGACTTCGCTTCGAAACAATGCGCGTTCAATCCAAACTGCGGAAAAACAACCGTTCACCCCGTCCGTCCCCGTCTCATACAGAGACGGGTGGGGTCTAGCGAATTTCGACTGCCGTTTTCACCCTCCCGACGGTACGCCCGCCGCCCCCTCCCGGTCGCGCGGGAGCGCGACCCTCCCGGACGAAAGCGAGGGGACGTGGGAGGAATGTGGATTCCGGGAAGTGGTCATTGATGGCCTACCGCACGAGGCGACAGCCCAAGACATCAATTGCGTACGAGGATGAGCGCGCCCGTTTCGTCGCGCTCCCGCGCGGCGAAACGGAAATCGCGGAACTTTCCACCCGTATGGCGAAGCCGCAGAACCAGCGTGAGCCGACCTTCGGCAAAGCCGGGGGGCGGCGTCAGGTCGTCGGCGAGCGAAAACGGTCCTGGGAGCCAGGTGGTCGGGTCTGAGGCGGAGACGTGTTCCGCCACGGTCTGTCCATCGGCGGACTTGAAGGCGTAGACGGCCTCGTAGGGGAGGTGGATCGGGGCGACGCCCTTGTTCTCGCCCGCCAGCGAGACCGAGAGGACGCCGTTCTCGAACGTGACCGAGGCGGATGCCGGAACGAGGCGGGCGCCGGCGTAGAGGTCGATGCGGCGCATGAGGGGGCGCAGCGGGTCGTCGTCCTTGAGCGTCTCGGGGGCGAACGGACACGTGTTGACCACCGTCACGTGGTTGGTAAGCATCCATTCGATGGAAAAGGGAATGTCCCAGCCCCTCTTGCGCATGTCGCCGGCGCGGGCGAAGAACTCGAACCAGACGGGCTTGGTGCGCCAGACGGTCCCCATGCCGGGGAGGGCGGTGTAGGGTGCCGTGCCGATCCAGCGCGTGAAGTGCCAGGGCGAACCGACGCCATCGCGCCGGAAGCCAACACGCGGCAGGGGGCCCTCGCCCAGGGCGTACTTCATCACCTCCCAGTCGTCGGACATGAAGACGAGCGGGGTTTTCCTGAAGGCGTTGAGGTAGGCGTCCGCATAGCGTGTGCGGATCTCCAGGGGATAGGTCCGCGAGGCGACGTAGGCCCGCTTGGGCTGCGGATCGAGGGTGCGCCCCTCGGCGTCCCGGCAGAGTTTCTCCGGGACGTTGGGGGGAAGGCCGCTGCAGTGCCATTCGCCCCAATTTCCGTAGCTACCGAGGTCGAGCCCTCCCAGCAGCGGGTTGCCGTCGTATCGTCCGCCGAGCGCCTTGATGAACCGTTCGTGGGCTTCGAGGAAGATGGGGTCGTCGAAGTGCGGGGCGTGCTTCGGCTGTGCGGCGAGAGGGGAGGTCCCGGCCTTCCGCCAGGGGCGGACGCCGATCTCAAAGGGATCCTGGCGGGCGCCCTTGTCGAAGACCCATTTCGGAGTGTCGTACTCGGGCCCGCCGCTGCGATTCACGCACATGATGCGGAAGGAGACCGGAAGCCCATGCCGCTCGCCGCAGGCCAGCAGGTCGTCGAGGGGCTTCCAGTCGTAGACGCCTTCCCGGGGTTCGAGCTGCGCCCAGGTGAGGCGGGCGTAGATGGCGCCGACGTTGACCAGCTTCTCCATCCGCCTGAGGGACGATTCGCCGCCCATGCTGGACCAGCCCTGTCCGGGATTGCGGAAGACGGAGGCGTCCTCGGTGAACGTCACACGGCGGACACCACCCAAGGCGGTCGCCGCAGGAAGGAGGAAACACAGGGAATAGGCAAGCAGATGACGGATTCTCATAGGGCTTTTCGATTTTTTTGTTCTTTGCGGCTCACAATGCTTGAGTGCCGAGGCAACGATCCTTGCAGCACGTTCAGGCGATTTCGACGACCAGGTCGCGGTGGCGCTTCGCGTAGTCGAAGAACGAAATGACGTCGGCGTTGGCCATGCGGATGCAGCCGTGGGAGGCCGGCGTGCCGAGCAGCTGTTCCTGGTTCGTGCCGTGGATGTAGATGTAGCGCGCGCGGCTGTCGATCCCCGCCCCCCGGTTGACGCCCGGCTCAAGGCCCTCCAGCCAGAGGATGCGCGTGAGCACGTAGTCCCTCCCGCCGCCCGCGCGCCACGCCGCCGGGGGAAGGATCTGCCCCTTCACCGCGCGGCGCGACACGAAGACCTGTCCCGGCGCGGCCGTGTGCCCGAAGAGGCGGGCGATGCGGTGGCGGCCGGGCGGCGTGCCGCCG
>URIT01000029.1 GCA_900547945.1 uncultured bacterium | reverse complement strand
GGGCGGGCGCACCCTCAATTCGACTGGTGGGCTGCGCAACCCACTAACCCATTACAGTGGCAAGTTGAATTTTTCGGGGGTTATTAATTGATATTTCCATAGATATTCATTGACTATTCTTTAGTTATATCATACAGTACGGTCATGAAAACTTCATGCGCCGGCGCCATCCGCGGACTCTGGGACGAACTCAACCAGGGACTCTTCCCCTGGATCGAAGACAACATCGGCGAACTCGACGCCAGGCACAGGCTGTTCATGGCCGTCTGCGAGGCGGTGATCAGGCCCCGCGAGTTCGACTACGCGAAGTGGAAGGGAAACGGCTCTGCGGATGGGACAGTCCGGGTGCCAGCCCCCACACGTCACGAAAGATGGCGCAATCGCTCCGCCCGCCTCCCGTCAAATGACCTCCCGGCCCCAGCGTACCGAGGTTTTGAAATTACCTCTTAAGATTATACACGAACCCGCGCCACCGTGCGGCAAAAAAAGAAGAACTACCGACAAGCATCAAAGTCCGCCTTGGCGGCGGCGAGCCCTTTGGTGCCGTTGGCAGCTACGGGAATCGCGTACCAGGCACGCACCTCGCCCGTCTTCGGATTGATCTCCAGGCGGGCAACGGAGAGGTCGGCAGACGGTGGATTCGCCGCGATCGCCGCCGCGTGGACGGGATTGTCGGCGAGCGTGCGGCCCAAGGCGACGAGCTGCGCCAGCGTCAAGTCGCAATCCTCGCGCCCCACGGCCTTGAGCAGCGCCGCGATCTGCGGACCGACCGGGATACGCGTCACGCGCGACATCGAAACGAGGTCTTTCTTCCGCTCCCAGCCGTTGAAGGTCAGGCGCGGCTCCCGCTCCCCTCGTCGAGAGATGGCGCACGCAATACCCGTCACCGTGGTGCCGCCGCCAATGCGGGAGGCATGGCGGTTGAGCGCCTCCCAGACGGGATCCATGCGCGTGATCGGCGCGACGTTGACACCGTCCGCAATCATGCGGCGACGGTCGATGGCCACGCGGGCCGCGAATTCGGAGAAATCCTTCGGCTGCGGATTACGCCAGAAGAGCTCGGCCACCGCGCAGGCCCGCGGCCACACCTTCCACTGCAGCTCGCGCTCGTTGATGGTCATTTCCGTCCAGTTGTTGGCCTGTCCGCCGAGCACCCGTTCCCGCCCCTTCATCGTGTTCATGCCGTCGAACGCGTAGACTTTCTCCAGGCTGGTCGGCCAGCCCCAGAAGTAGTTGGGCACGGGGTCGTCGACGATCCCCTGTTCGTAGTCGAAGTAGAAGTTCCCGGCGTTGCAGCAGATGGTCCAGGCACCAGCCGCGGCGCCCATCCAGCTCATGACCGCCGCGTCGGACGGCAACTGGCCGCCGGAGGCGATCTCGCTCCAGCCGACAATGCGCCGCCTCTTCTTCGCCAGATAGTCCGCGAAATGGCGCGTGATGCGCGCCTGGAGCTGACTGACGTCCGTAAAGCCTTCACGCTTCATCAGCGCCTGGCAGCGGGGACACTGTTTCCAGTTTCCCATGTTGCATTCGTCGCCGCCGATGTGGATGAACTCGTCGTCGAAGAGATCGCAGACCTCGTCCAGCACCTTCTCGAAGAAGCGATAGGTGGCGTCAGTCCCCACGCAGAGGTCGTGCTCGAACATCTTGTACGACGGATCCGCCCCGCGTTCGCAGCGCAGTTCCGGATAGGCCTTCGCCACCTCGGCCGAGTGTCCCGGAATCTCGATCTCCGGCACGACGCGAATGTGCCGTGCACGGGCATAGGCGAGAATCTCCCGCACGTCGTCCTTCGTGTAGTAGAGCGGTCCGAGCTTCGTCCCCGAGGGGTGGCCGGGGTACTCGCGGAAGGAGCGATAGTCCTTCCACACCGTGTGGACGGCTCCGACCTCGACCAGCTTCGGGAAGGCGTCGATCTGCAGACGCCAGCCCGCGGAGTCCGTGAGATGCCAGTGGAAGACGTTGAGCTTGTGCTCCGCCATTCGGTCGAGGAAGCGCTTCACGATGTCCTTGCCAAAGAAGTGGCGACTCTCGTCCAGGTGGAGTCCGCGCCAGGGATAGGCCGGCGCATCCTCGATCGTCACACAGGGAATGCGCGTGCCATCAGCCGCCACCGTCGCAAGCTGCTTCAGCGTCTGCCGTGCCCAGAAGGCGCCAGTCGCCGTGGAGGACGCGATGCGGACGCCGTTCGACGCCACAATCAAGCGATAGCCTTCCGACGGGAGAGACGCATCCCGTTCTAGGACTGGCTCCAGCGTCCGCACATGCAGTTCACCGCCCGTGACAACCATCTTCTGCGGCGCGGGGACGAGTCCGAACGGCTCGCCCACGCAGGCGATCGCCGCCAGCACACCACAACAGCATAGCAGGGATTTCATCGCGGAAAACTAGCGGAAGATGATCAGGGTGCCATTCGGATCATCGGCGGAGGGACGGTTCACGACCCAGGCCTTGCGGACGCCATCGGCCGTCTGCCACACGCCAATCAACGACGGACTGGGCGGAACCCAGAACGGACGGGCGGCCAGCTCGGCTTCGGTCGGTTCCTTGATGTTCGCGAGATGTGCGCTGTCCCACCCCATGAGTCGGGAGGCGTAGATGACAGGCGGATTCGCATTCGCGCCCACGGACGCCGTTTCGCCGACAAGCATATTGTCCACGGCCGACGAATCGGTCGGCGCCTCGTAAGTGAACTCTATGAACTTCAGCTTCGACGTCCCCGTGAAGGCATCCACGCCAACGGTCAGTTCCTTGCCCGCACGAAGCTGCAGACGCGCGAGACTCGAACAGCCGTTGAACGCCTTGGTGCCGATCTTCTTGACAACGGTGTTCGAACCGATTTCGGCTGCATCGAGATTGGACGCAGCACGGAACGCATTCGTCTGGATGTCCGCCAGGCTCGGCAGATGAAGCGTGCCGTAGTACTTCTGGTTGGAAAAAGGCCCCTGATAAATACCCCAGTATCCAGCGATTTCGCCGACGACGTTCGTCACCGAATCTAAACGCCAGTCCGACACGTCCACCGAATCGCTCATCGAAAACGAGTAGTTCGAGAAGATGGTTGTCACCTTCGGCAGAACAATCCGTCCACCCTTCAACGTATAGGCGCAAATAAGATCGGTCGTTAAATCAGCGACCAGCTCGCTGTCCTCTATGACAAGATTCGTCGGATTCTGCGAGCCTTCCGAATAGCGGAAGACCTGGCCGAAGGCCATCCCCTGATTCTCGGGGAAAATCAGCGAACGAGGGAATCTTTCCTCCGGGATGCGAGCGGGTTGACTCTGGAAGCAGTTTCCATTGTAGCCAGTCGCCTTGAGCAGTGTGGTTGATCCGTCTTCCTGTGACCAAACAATGCGTCCATTCAAGTCCAGCATGCCCTCGCCGCGCATCGTCCAGGCACTTCCGGAGACGCTGGAGTTCGTTCCATACAGAATCGTCTTCTGATTGAGATCCGAAGCGATGACGCCAATGGTCCAGACGTCGTTCGAGATGGTCCCGCGCTTCCCATCCGAGAATCCTTCCTCGGGATTGTCCAGGGTGAAGATCCAGTCGTGGTGGACGTTCGCGGCGAGCGTGAGGTCGCGATCCACCGTGAGTGTAAGCGGATTCTGTTCTGCAACGTCATCGGAGACGGTACCGCGCCACTTGCAGAACTGGGCGGTCTCTGAATTGAAATGGGACGTGATCGTGATCTGTGTACCCGCGGCATAGCATCCGTCTGCGTCGGGCGCAGGCGACACGGTGACGGAATCGGCGGTGAAACGAGGATCCATCACCGAAATGTCCACTTTGTGGCGGAGCACCGGCGAATAGCCGCACACGAGCCACTGCTCCTGCGCCGTGCGGAAAATTCCGGGCGGAACGATGCCAACGAGGCCCTGAGCGACATAAGTTCCAAACCGCTGTTCAAAGGACGCCCGTTCGGCAGCCGTCGGTTCCCGTGCGGAGAGAACATATTTGCGCCATATGGAATTCCAGCCCCGCATACCGCGCCGAGGGATGTGGAAGGCAATCTGGCGCGCGGGCGTCGACTCGGTTCCAAAGATGATGGAATTGGGTTCCTCATAGGTTGGCGCCGTCGTAAGGAAGGTCACATTGGTGAGGTTCTCGGCGTAGAAGGCATTGGTCGAGACCGTATAGCCAGAGGCATGACCGCCGATGACAATCGACCCAAGCGCTGTGCAGTTGCTGACGGCATTCCGTCCAACATATTCGAGCGTTCCGTTTCGGCCAATCTCCAACGCATTCATATTCGGGCAATTCTCGAACGTCCGTGGATTCAACCACTTCAGCGACGGCAGACGCATGGTGCCGCGGAATTTCGAGTAGCGGAATATCCAGCTTCCATCCGTCTTCTTGGAAGAACCCGATGTCGAAATGAGCTGCACGGAAGAAAGATCCCAGTTGCCAACATCCGTATCCTTGAGGAAATCGACATACCCCGAACGGGCCCAATATCCACCAAAGCACGTTACCTTGGGAATCTTGAGGTCGAGCACCGTCGGCCCGCGAGAGACGAGAAAGGTGTTGTTCGGGAGATCGCCCGTCATATTCGGCGCGTGCAGACGGAATGTTGAAAAGCCCGAATATCCGCCACAGCCCTGGAAAGAACCACTCTGCATGCTGGTCAAGGTTGTCGGAAGAATGCAAACGTCAAAAGGCGCAGCACTGTAACCCGAGAACGAACACGTTCCAATTGTCGAAATCGTCCACCCGCTGACGACGCCATCGACCGTCAGCGCACCTCGCATGTCCAGATCGCCCGACCCAATCAAGTTCCCCGCGTCGTCCTTGCAGATGGCCTGACCCTGCGTAAAATTGGCCGCCCAACTGACACCGCCAATGCCAATGGTCTTTTCCGTCGCACTCGCAATCCATCCGCGGAGCCGGTAGTTGCCGTCCGTAATCATCACAGGGGCCTTGTTGGTGATGCCGACCGCCTCGGGCAGCTCCAGCTCCCAGGTCTTCGTCACTTCGTCGGCCGAAACCTGCACCGCGGAAGCCGCCAGGACGCCCCAGACAATTCCCATCAAACTCTTCATCACATTCTCCTTGAATTGTTCAAATCATCCGTACCCAAGCTCCAAGCTCTAAACTCCTCACCGCACGAAGATCACCGTGCCGGCCACGTCGAACATCTTCAGTTCGGCATCGTTCGCCCCCGACCACACGCGCGTCCAGTCCATGGCGCCGTCCTCCACGATTTTGAATCTCTCAAATGTCTCCATAATTGAGGTAATTTCAAAACCCCTCTGACACCGTGCCGATGGTCCTGCCACCCGACAGGAAACCCACCACCGACACCCTCCGCGCCACGAGGAATCGTGTGCAACCATTATTGCATTTATCCAGTCCGAAGGCAAGTGGCAAGTTGAATTTTTCGTGGGGGGGGGTAGTTAATTGATATTTTCATAGATATTCATTGACTATTCTTTTGTTATATCGTACAATCCGGTCATGAAAACTTCATGCGCCGGCGCCATCCGCGGACTCTGGGACGAACTCAACCAGGGACTCTTCCCCTGGATCGAAGACAACATCGGCGAACTCGACGCCAGGCACAGGCTGTTCATGGCCGTCTGCGAGGCGGTGATCAGGCCCCGCGAATTCGACTACGCGAGCCAGCCCCCACACGTCACGAAAGATGGCGCAATCGCTCCGCCCGCCTCCCGTCAAATGACCTCCCGGCCCCAGCGTACCGAGGTTTTGAAATTACCTCTACTTAACCACTTAACTACTTAACTACTTAATCTCAAACACGGCGGCTTCGTTCGGCGGGAAGACGATGCCGTTCGCCTTCACGTCGCCGCGCCAGACGCGGCCGAGCGTGCCGTCAAGGGTGATGGGGCACGTGACCGCGCGCGGCTCGAAGTTGATGCCCACGACGACGGTCGAGCCGTCGGGGGCGGGGTGTTCGGTGAACGCGACGTAGGGACAGTCTCCCTTCGCGACCTTCGTCCGGATGCCGGCGATCCTGGCCGCCTCGCGGAACATGAGGTAGTAGGGCATCACGTGCGGCCCCGTCAGGCAGTCCGTGCGGGCGATCGTCGCGCGGTCCACGGGTGCGTTCACGACGACGACCCAGCCCTTCCCGTAGCGGAACTTCGTGAAGACGGGCTCGCCGTCGGACGCCTTGCCCAGCACCTCGCATTCGCGGGCGATGAGCTTCGTCGTGAAGCCGTCGTAGCAGTTCAGCGCGCGGTCGGGGTGGGCGGCGAGCGTGAAGGTGCGGTTGATCGGCGCGCGGCAGCCGTAGTCGATCTCAAGCCCGGTCTTCTGGCGGAAGTGCGTGTAGCGCGAATTGCCGCCGTGGACCACAAGCACCGTGGCGCCCGCCTTCGCCTTGTCGAAGAAGCGGCACTGCGCGGGATAGGAGTAGCCCTTGTCCTGGTCGACGGACGCGACGACGTAGAGGTCGCTTTCGGGGAGTTCCTGGTTCTCCGCGCCGGCGAAGACCGGATCGAGCCCCGCCTGGCGGCAGAGGAGGTAGCAGCCGAAGCCCGGCTCCCAGCCGCGGATCTTCTCGGGGACGACGACGACGCAGTTCGTACGGCGCGCGGGCAGCTTCCTGAACGGCAGCGTCGCGCGGAAGTCCTGGAACGCCTTCATCTCCAGCATGACCGGCTTCGGCGAGTAGTCCTGGCGCAGGAGGCCGAGTTCGCGCTCGCACGCCGTGAGCGTGTAGGGCGGGAAGTCCAGCACCTCCTGGTCGGAGTTGCACCACCAGAGGCAGCCCTTGAGGTCGTTCGCCCACGCGCTGAACAAGGTCGTGCGCATGCCCGAGGCCGTGCGGGCGTCGCTCGCGTAGCCCGTGCCGAGGTTGCCGACCTCCTCCACGAAGCAGGGCTTGCCGCCGAGGTCGCGGTAGAGGAGCGATTCCGCCGTGGGGTGGAGGGCGACGCGCATCGTGTTGAACGCCTCCTTGCCGCAGCCGGGCACGTAGAGGGCGTAGGGATGGGTGCAGAGGATGTCCGACACCTCGCCGTTCAGGCGGATCGGCGCGGTGTCCGTCTCGCACGTCGAGAGGGAGTGCATGCCGGAGACGACGGGGCGCGTGGGATCGCAGAGGCGGATCGCGGAGCCGATGTGCTCCATCCAGTTGTAGAACGCGGCCTGGCCCGCTTCGTGCGCGCCCATGCAGTTGCACTCGTTGCCGTAGTCCCAGGCCGCGATGGCGGGGTGGTCCTTCAGCTCGGTGACGAAGTGCTTCACGAAGCGCGTCTGCCACATGACCGCAGTCGGATCGACGAGGACGTTCTTCTCCTCGAAGACGGCCGGCACGAACTGGCGTCCGCTCATCCAGCCCGTGACGATGCCGACGATGAGCTTGATGTTGTTCTTCTGCGCGACGTCGCAGAAGAAGCGGAAGCGCCGCATCATCTCCTCGTCCACGCCGGCCTTGTTCTGGAGCGGCTTGTTGTTCTGGAGGAAGGCGCGGTAGCTGCCGCCCGCGTGGCAGTCGCCCGTGAGCGGCTGGAAGTCCGGCCAGAGCGGGAAGACGCGCATCACGGTGACGCCGTATTTCGCGAGCTCGGCGAGTTCGCGCTCCACGACATCCGGCGCCCACTGGCTCCACATGTACATGCCGGCGTTCTTCGCCCAGTAGTTGCAGCCGACGAAGAACTCGCCGTCCGTGAAGATGTCCCGCGTCGCGTAGTCCGCCGCCGGCGCGGCCAGCGCCCCGCCACAGGAACAGGCGGCGAACGCCGCCGCAATCAAGAGCTTTCTCATGTTCGTTTTCCTTTTCTTGCAGTCGTATTCTTGCAGTCGTTTCGTGTTCAGCCCGTTCAGCGCGCCTTCAGCTCGGCGGCGGCCGGGGGGACGCCGGGGATGAGCGCGCCGAGGTTGTAGTTCTGCGGCGGCTGGCGCTTGCCCGTCCCCACGCCCTTCGCCATCAGCGCCTTGAGCGCGTCGAGGTGGTGCGTGTAGACGCCGCGCGGACGGCACCCCTTCTCCCTGCAGACGCGCGCGGCCATGCCGACCACCTCGCCCATCATGCCCGTCGTGCGCATCACGCGCACCGTGCCGAGCGCGACGTGCGTGACGGAGATGTTGCGTCCCGCCATGAAGAGGTTCGCGACGTTGCGCGAGTAGAGGCAGCGGTAGGGGATCGGGTAGGCGTAGTGCTTGTTGTGCGTGCAGGTCGAGCGGAACGGCTCGCCGCCGAAGTGCTTCATCGCCCGCGGGTAGTGGAGGTCGATCGTCCACGTCGTGCAGCAGGTGCCGTCCGGGTGGGGGCGGTATTCGAAGATGTCCTGCTGCGTGAGGATGTGGTCGCCCAGGAGACGGCGGCTCTCGCGCTTGCCGGCGACGTAGGCCACCCACGCGAACGCGCGCTTCGCGTACTCGGCCCTGCGCGCGGAGGAGTTCTTCAGGTAGGACCAGTTCGAGTAGGCGACGAGCATCCCGTAGTCGCGGATGCGCTCGAACTCGGCGATCTGGTCGCGCATCATGCCCGTCTCCCAGTCCCAGTCGCCGCGCGTCCCGTAGGCGCAGTTCTGCTCGTTGAACGCGATCATCCACGGGCGCGCCGGGAAGGCCACCACCGCCGGCAGTTCTTTCGTGTACCACTGCACGCTCGCACCCATCGTCATCGCGTCCGCCTTCTCGGGGGCTATCTCCTCGCCCGTCTCGGCGCGCGACTCGCGCCCCATGCGGAAGTCGGCCCCCGCGAGCGCGCCCACGCAGGCGTCGCCCGTGCAGTCCGCGAAGAGCGGCGCCGCGAAGCGCGTGAGGGATCCGTCGGCGACGTTCACGCCCGTCACGGCGGCGATCGCCGCGCCGTCCGCCGTCTTGTCCACCGCCACCACGCGCGTGTTGAGGAAGAGCGAGATGTTCTTCTCGGCGGCGACGGCATCGAGCTTCCGCCTGTCCTCGTAGACGGCGGCGGGCTGGGCGTTGCCGCCCCTCTTCGGGCCGATCTCCGCCACGACGTCGCCGAGGCGCGGGTAGGGGCCGAGGTTCATGTGGCCGCCCAGGTGGACGCGCACCTCGCTCGAATTCGCGCCGCCGAGCACCGGGCGGTCCTGCACGAGCGCGACCTTCAGGCCGAGGCGCGCCGCCGAGATCGCCGCGCAGGTTCCGGCGATGCCGCCGCCGCACACGACGAGGTCGAACGCCTTCTCCGCCACCGCCTTCTTCACGCACGGTTTCTCCGGCTGCGTCCCCGTCGTCAGGCAGACCGCATCGCACCGCGCGTCGAAGCCCGTGAGGTCGTGGAGCGCGATCCGCGCCGTCCCCGCCTCCAGGCGGACCGCGCCGGCGGGCTGCCACCGCCAGTCGCCCGACCCCGTCCCCAGCTCGTTCGGCAGCGCCGTGCCGTTCACCAGCACCTGGAACGTGCCGGCCGCATGCGCGCTCCACGGCGCCGTCCAGTTGCGCGTGTAGGCGTAGACGTTGTAGAGCCCGGACGCGGGCACCTTCACGTCCACCGTCGCGTCCGCGACGGGCTTCCCCATGCCGTGCGCCAGGAGGAACGGCGAGCCCATCTGGTCCATGAACTGCGCGTCGTTCACCCATCCGCCGAAGTCGGTGAACCGTTCCGCCTCCACGACGATGGTGTGCCCCTCGGGCGCACCGTCATTCCCCCCGGCCGTGCGTTCTACCGCCGCAAGGGCGCCACCTGCCGGCAAACTCGCCAGCAGCGCCAGAAAATCCCTTCGCTTCATCTTTCCCTCTTTTCTGATTGGACTGTGAACGTGCAAGAAAACCTACTCTCTCCGGATCTCGTATTCCCGGTTCGGCTCGACGACCTCGACCGGGCAGCCGAAGCGCGCGCGCAGGCCCTCGGCGCGCGCCGCGAGGCTCTTTCGGTCGCCGTGGACCAGGAAGATGCGCGACGTGCGGTTGTTCGCGAGCCAGGCGTCGTTCTCGCGCGCGTCGCCGTGCCCCGAGAAGCAGCCGAAGACGTGGACGGAGGCCGCAACGGGGATCTCGCGCCGTGTCGCGCCGTCGCGCACGGCGACCACCTGCTTCTTCGCGCGCCCCTCGACGATGGCCTTCAGCTGGAAGCCGCATGTGCCGGGAGACTGGTAGCCGACGAGGCAGACCGCCGTCGTCGCGCGCGGCAGGAGGTCTGGCACGAACTTCAGCGAGAAGCCCATGTCCATCATGCCGGACGTTGTGAGGAGGATCGCCCCCGCCTTCAGCTTCGCCTTCGGCGAGAAGCTCTTGCGCGTCCTCCTGAAGAGCGGACCGACCGCCGCCATGTCCGGCACGTCGAACCACTCGGGATGGTCAATGTAGAGCGCGGCGAATTCGCGCGAGGACGGCGAGGGGTAGTAGACAGGCGTCTCGGGCGGGATCGTACCCGCGTCCATTCCGCGCTTGATCTCCAGCAGCACACGCTGCGACCGGTCGAGGGCGAATGCGGGAATCCAGGCGACGCCGCCCGCGCGCACCGTCTTCCCCACCACCTCGCGGAAGCGTGCGTAGTCGCGCTCCGTCTCCTCGGGTGTTCCCTGCATGGCGTCGCCGTAGGTGGATTCCATGAAGACGGCGTCCGCCGCCCGCGCGGGGGGAATCTCCTTCACGAGGCGGGAGCGCGTGGTGCCGAGGTCGCCGGAGAAGACGACCGACCCCGCGTCGTCCTCCAGCCGGATACAGGCGGCGCCGGGCAGGTGCTTCACGGGGCCGAACACCACCTGGAGCGGCCCGACCGTAAACGGCTCGTCGAACGGAACGGTGCGGATGTGCCGCAGCATCGCCTCCAGCTCCAGGTCCTGGCATGTGTGGCACGCGACCGGGTATCCCGATGAGAACGGCGTCGTCCGCAATGTGGCCTTGAGCTCCGCGAACGTCCCCCGGAACGTCCCCAGGTTCTCCGGCGCGATCTTCTGCGCCCATTCGCACGCGCCGCGCCAGTGGACGCGGATGCCGGCCTTCTTGCCGCGCTTCGTCCAACGCCAGTCGCGCTCCGCGCAGGCGTCGTAGATGATCTGCGATTTCCAGGCGACGGCGAGGAGGTCGCGCGTCGCCCCGGTCGTCCACACCGTGCCCGTGAACCCGGCGTTGAAGAGCTCCGGCACGCGCCCCGCATGGTCCTGATGGGCGTGCGTGATGAAGAGATGGCCGTATCCCTTCGGATCGAACGGGAAGCCGCAGGCGGCCTTTCCGCCGTCATACGCCGTCCCGCAGTCGACGAGCGCCTTGAACGCGCCCGACCGCACCGTCGCCGAACTGCCGCCGACCTTCCCGGCTCCGCCGTGGAACGTCACCGCCACCGCCCAGACGGCGGCGACGTGAGCCACAGCACAAAGGAGAAGAACGAGCTTCCGCACGGCGCACGCTCCCTCAGCCTGGCAGACGGAGACCGCCGTCGATCAGGATCGTCGTGCCCGTGATGTAGCGCCCCGCATCGGAGGCGAGCAGCACGGCGGTGCCGGCCGCATCCTCGGGCCGCGCGTAGTCGTGCATCGGAATCGCCGCCAGCACCTTCTCGGCGTAGACGGGATTGCCCAGTGCCTCGCGGTTGCGGTCCGTCGCGAAGACGCCCGGACAGAGGTTGTTGACCGTGATGCCCTCCTTCGAGATCTGGCGCGCGAGGTTTCGCACGAGGTTCTCCTGCGCGCTTTTCGAGGCCGCGTAGACCGCCATGAGGGGATGCGGACGCTGTTCCTGCACACTTCCGACGACGATCATGCGTCCCCAGCCCTGCGCCTTCATGTGCGGGTAGGCAAGCTGGAACATCTGGAACGTGGCGTTGAAGTTCACCTGCATCTGCCAGGTCATGTCCGCCTGGGTAATCTCATTCCAGGGGACGTTCTTCTGCACCGAGGCGTTGCAGACGACGATATCCGGCTCCACGCCCCGCGCACGCATCCCGCCGAAGAGCTTCGCCGCCGCACCCTCCTCCGCGAGGTCGCCCGTCACCGCGAACGAATCGGGCGACCAGGCGCGTACGGCGGCGAGCGACTCCTCCAGCGGCTGCGTCGGCTTCGTGCCATGCACAACCACCTTCGCGCCAAACTCGGCGAGGCCCGCCGCAATGGCGCGCCCGATGCCGCGCGCGCTGCCCGTGACGAGGGCCCAACGGCCCGTGAGATCGAATTTTTCCTTGATCATACGTGTGTCCTCTTGGGATTGGAGATTGGGGCTTAGAGTTCAAGGGCGGCGAAACCGTAGGGTTCCACGGAACAGGTGCCGTCGGCGCGGACTTCGAAGCCCTCCGCGAGGAGGCGTTTCGCCCGGGGCGTGGGCTTCAGGGCACCCGGCGTGAACGCGGCGGGGGAGGCCGTGAGGTTCGCGGCGACGAGGACCCGGCGCGCGCCGAGCGTGCGGACAAAGGCGATGACGCCCTGCGCTTCGCCGTCCGTCACCCAGTCCATCGCGCCCTCGCTCCAGATCGGATCCTCGTGGCGCATCTTCACGAGCGTCCGGACGAGCGCGAGGCGCTTCTGCCCGGCGGGCTGCAGCGCGCGCGCCCAGTCCACCGTCCGCGCCGCGCGGGCGGCATGCTCGACGGGGCCGAAGAACGAGTTGAGGGAGTTGTCGGCGATCTCGTTGCCGTTGAAGATGAGCGGAAGGCCACGCCGGAGGAGCATCAGCACGAAGGCCGCGTTCCCGGCCTCCACGGGCAGGGCGCGGTCGAAGCGCCGCTCGCCGTCGTCCGTCGCGGTGTCGTGGTTGTCGAGGAAACAGAACATGAGTACGTCCTTCGGGACCTTCGCCTCGTAGCGCCGGACGACGTCCATGCGCGCGGGGAGCGGCGCCTGGCGCTTCGACCACTTGGCCCACCAGGCGCCTTCCTCGGGGGCGACCATCTCGCCGCGCACGGTAAAGCTCCAGTGCGCGGCGTACCCCGCGTCGAACGCCTTCCTGAGCCATTCGACGTTCGTGCCCTCGTCGATCATCACGAGTTCGGGGTTCACCTTCTGGCAGACCGTCACGGCCTCGACCCAGAAGTCGATCGGCACCGCGTCCCCGACGTCGCAGCGGAAGCCGTCGCAGCCGAGGCGCATCCAGTGGAGCATCGAGTCGATGAGGTACTTGCGCACGCCCTTCGAGGCGAAGTTGACGTAGGGGAAGTGCCACTGCGTCGTCTTCACCGTGCCGTCGGCGTTCCGCTGGAAGGCGTCGGGGAAGCGGTCCTTCAGGACGTTGTTCGGCCCGCAGTGGAGGTAGACGAGGTCCATGTAGACCTTCATGCCGAGCGCGTGCGCGCGGTCGTTGAACGCCTTGAAGTCCGCGTCCGTGCCGTACTCCGGGTCGATCTTGTCGTAGTCGGAGATGCGGTAGGGGTTCTTCGGGCTGCCGAAGCCGCTTGCGATCTGGCGCGGGCTCCACCCCGCGCGGTCCATGTCGCGGTCCATCTCGACGAACGGCGTCAGGTAGACGGCGTCGACGCCGACGGCGCGCACGTGGTCCAGCATCTCCGCCGCCGCGCGGAAGTTCCCGTCGCGCGTGAAGTTGCGCAGCACGATCTGGTAGACCGTCGCCCGCTTCAGGTACGCCGGCGTGGGGCGCATCGCCCCCCACGACATTCCAATGGCGGCCAGGGCCGTGCAGAACAGCATCTTTCTCATGTCGCCAGTATAGCATAAAAACGGCGTCTTCGTCCGCCCCTTGCCTTAAACCATGCAAGAGCGTAAATCGCCCGATGCACCCCGCTTCCAAACTTTTTCAAAATGGCGATTGCCTTTGGCGTCGGGAAACGCTATACTGTTCGCACTTTTTCCGCCTGGAAGGGTGTCCGAGTGGTCGATGGTGCAACCTTGGAAAGGTTGTGTAGGCGCAAGTCTACCGGGGGTTCGAATCCCCCCCCTTCCGCCAAAGCGGGAAAGCTCTAGGGCGCGACCTCGTCAAGGGTCACGCGGATGTTCACGGAGGCGGAAATTCCCTCCGCAGAGGCGCAGGCGATTCGATGTGCGCCTGGTTCCGGCAACCACGCAAACGGCTGTGTCCCGCGCGTCTCGCCGACGTTCTTTCCATCGACAAACCACCACAACCTCCCCTGTTCGACGTTGCCGACAACGCGGCAGACGATTTTCTGGTTTTGCAGCCCCTTCACAAGGCGGAACACGGAACCGTCCTCGGGCTTCCGGATGGCCAGCCGCCGTGCGGCGGTCTCCTGCCCGCGAAAGGCCGCGACGAAAGCATCGTCCCGCCGCCCGGCCTCGCCGTCGAGCCCCCGTATGTGAAGCGGACACAACGCCGTCGAGGAACGTCCACGCAGGGCATGCCCCGTCTGCGTCGCCGGACAGTCCGGTCCGGCGGGGAATCCGCTTTCGGCACACACCGCGCGCATCACGATCTCGTCGGGGAACGCACCGTACCACGGACCGTCGTCCGCCGGATAGAGCGACCGCGCCAGCTCCCACGCGAACGGCGCGGCGGCCTGCGCCCCGACAATGGAAGCATCGCCAAAGCCCCCTTCCTTGTGCCCGCACCAGACGCCCACCACGTACTCCGGATTCCATGCGACGGTCCAGGCGTCGCGGTAGGCGGCGGACGTCCCCGTCTTCCAGGCGAACCGGGAGGTCCGCACATCCGCGACGTGCCCGAGCGCGGCCGCGCTCCGCTCCTCGCCGGAGAGGATTTCAGTGACAAGGCGGCACGCCCCCTCGGAGAAAATCCGCGCACCCGTCCGCCCCTTCTGCTCCTCGACTTCGCACTGGAGCGCGCACGGCGGCAGATGGACGCCCCCTCGGGCGAGGCAGCCATAGGCCCCCACAAGCTCCACGAGCGAGACGTGGACGTTCCCGATCGCCATGCCGAGGCCGAAGCTCGCGTCCGCCGCCTCCATGCTCCGGCAGCCGAGCGCGCGCAGGGTCGTGCCGAAGTTGCCCACGCCAACCCGTTCGAGCAGCTGGACGAACGGGAGGTTGAGCGAGAGGACGAGCGCGTCGGCCGCCGTCACCGTGCCGCGGTGGGTCGCGTCGAAGTTCTGGGGATTGTAGCCGCGATAGGCGCGCGGCACGTCCGACAGACGCTCCTCGGGCGTCACGAGACCGAGGTCCAGCGCACGCGCCGTCAGAAAGGGCTTGAGCGTCGACCCCGCCGGACGCGGCGCGCTGGCGACGTTGACCTGTCCGGCGTCCGGCGAGAAGTAGTCGCCCGAACACGCGAGGGCCAGGACCTCCCCCGTCTGCACGCGCATCACGACCGCCGCCGCCGCATGTCCGCCGGAGGCCGCCGTCTCCACCACGCGCTTCGCCCGCGCCTGGATATCCGCATCGAGCGTCGTGCGGAAGTCGCCCCCCGTGCGGCCCCTGCGCGCCACATGCCGCATCGCCCAGTCGCAGAAGAACGGCTCGGCGAACGGACGCGGACCGCGCTGGATGCGGGGGTGTACCTTCCGCGCCCCTTCGTATTGCCGCGCGTCGATCATCCCGCACGCCCGCATCCGCTCCAGCACGTATTCGCGCCGCTTCAGCGCCCGTTCGAAGTGGCGGTCCGGACGAAACCGCGACGGCCCCTGCACCATGCCCGCGAGGAGCGCCGCCTCCCCGATCCCCAAGTCGTGCGCCCGCTTGCCGAACCACCCGTTCGCGGCGGCCTCGATCCCCACCAGATTCGAGCCGAACGGCGCACGGTTCAGGTACTGCGAGACGATCCAGAGCTTGTCGTGCCGCCGTTCGATCTGGAGCGCGCGAAACGCCTCGACGTACTTCCAGGCGAGCGTGCGCGGATGCGGCACCATGAGGCGCGCCGCCTGCATCGTGATCGTGGAGGCGCCGGAGATCCGCCGCAGATGCGTGATGTTCTGCACGCACGCCCGCAGGACACTCGGCACGTTGACGCCCCAGTGGCGGAAGAAACGACGGTCCTCGCTCGCGACGAGCGCCTTCACGATCCAGTCGTCCGTGGAGGCGACGTAGTCGGGACGGCAGTCGACGTCGCCCGGTCCCAGCGACACGCGCAGCACGCGCCCCACGCCGTCGCGCAGGACCGTGCCGCCTGGATAGACCTCCGCCGCGTCGAGGCGCGGGTCGATCGCGAGCCACGAAACGGCGAAGACAAGCGCCCCCGCCGCGAGGAGACTGCCCCCCGCGACGGCGGCGCGCCGCAGCGCACGCTGGCCGCCCCGCGTCACGGGGCGACCGTGATCCGTCCCGCCGCGCCGCGCGCCCGCAGGGCAGGCGCGTACATCGCCTCAACGGACGGCCCCGGCAGGATGAACGTGCCCGCGCTCACGACGCGCACGGCGTAGCAGAAGACGACCGAGGCGCCCGCGTCGAGCGCGAAGCGGCGCGAGAAGCCCAGCACGCGGTCGTCGCGCAGCTCGCGCCGCAGCTCCCAGGCGGGGCCGGCCTTCGCCCACGGGTAGGCGTCCGCCGTGACGGACGTCGCGTCGGGCTCGAAGCAGGCCGGCAGCAGCTCCTCGATCACGAGGTCCGAATAAGTCGTCCTCTCCGGCGCCGTGAGCGTGAGTTCGACGATGAGCAATTCGCCGCGCGCCAGTTTCGCAAGGTCGGCCTCCGCGCCGTCGGGCCGCAGATAGCGCCGCGCGACGGCAAGGCCGTTCGTCTCGGCGGACAGCGCAGCCGGATCGCCCAGCGCGAGCGTCGAGGCGTAGACGAACGCGGGGCCGGTCCCCCGGTTCGACACGACGGCCTCGCCGCAGCCCGTGAGGCGCTTCGCCCGCTTCACGAGCAACGCATCGTCGTGCCCGTCGACGGAGATGGTCAACTCCGGCGCGCCGGCGGCGGGCGGCGCATGCCGGTAGAAGGCCCCCAGGGCGAGCAGGGCGTGCGCGTTCGCCTCCGTCGTCCCCCAGTGGCGCGTCTCGGCGTCGCGCGCGTCGAGGAGCGCGGTGACGAACGCGGGGATGCGCGCGTCGTCGGGGTCGAGGTCGAGGAGCGCGAGCAGGGCGAAGGCCGTGCCCTTCACCGCGTCGGGCTGGACGTGCGCGAGCAGGTCCCGCGCCCAGTCCCGGTCGCCCGTCCGCACGAAGGCGCGCGCGAGGCGTGCGCGGTCGAGCGGCGCGAGCTGGACGCGGCGGTCGAACCAGTGGAGCATGCGGTCGCGGTCCGGCGTGCGCGCGAGGGCCAGCGTGTGGCACGCATACGCGCCCACCGTCTCGTTGGACGCCATCGCCCACGCGCGGAGGAAGCCCTTCACGGCATCCAGACGGTCCGGGGGGACGGCAAAGCCGTTCGCGGACGCCTCGACGAGGAAATGCGCGGCCCAGAGGGAGACCTCGCGGTTCCAGGGCGGCGTCGTGCCGTCCGGCCACATCACGAAGTCGTTCGCCCGCACCATCGACGAGACGCGCCGGATGCCGGCCTCGACGGCCCCCTTCGCATCGGCGGCGGCCGAGGTCTCGCGCACGGGGAGCGTGTTCAGGATACCCCCTGCGGTGACGAACGGGAAGACGCGCGCCACGGTCTGCTCCAGGCACCCGTAGGGGTAGGCGACGAGATATTCAAGCGCGGAGGCGAGTTCCGCCACGGGATTCGCCGAGGCGAGGAACGTGCGGCGCGCCGCCTCGGGCAACGTGGCGGCGGTGTTCGGGAACGCCTTCCGCTCGCCGGGACCGAGATGCACCGTCGTCGCCGTCTTCGTCCAGGGCGCCGCCGGACGCACCGGCAGGAGGATCTCGTTGCGGTGCTTTTCGCCGAAGCCCTCCGAGACGAAGACGAGCGTGCCTTCGCCGGGGACGGCCCCCGCCGTGACCGGGAAGCTCAGCGTTTCGCTCGCGTCCTTTGCGAGCTTCAGCTCGCCGTGGACGGGACGCGCAAGCGACACGCTGCCGCCCGCCATGAGGTCGTAGCGCACCGTGCCGTCGCGTCCGCTGCGGTTGGCGAGGACGACCGTCGCGAAGAACGAGTCCCCCGGCGCCGCGAAGCGTGGTGCGTCGGGCTGCATCACGAGGTTCGGGACCACCTTGACCTGCACGGCGCCCGCGCCCGTCGCGCGCCGGTTGTACGCCACGGCCGTCACGCGCACCTCGCCCACGAACTCGGGCAGGGTGAACGGCACGGTCGCGCGGCCGTCCTTCAGGGCGACGTCCGTCTTCCAAAGGCTGAGCGGTTTGAAGCGCCGGGTCGGCACGGGGCTGATGCGCCGGAAGAGGTCACCTTCCGCGCCACCGCCCGTCTTCGCGCCCGCGCGCTTGAGACCTCCATCGAGAATGGGCAGCAGACGGTTGTAGATGTCCCAGAGCGGGTGTTCGGCATCGCGCACGGCGCCGAACCAGTCGACCGGGTTGGGCACCTCCTCGTCCGTGAGGAGGTTGATGCCCTCGTCCACGACCGTCACGACGGCCGTTTCGCCCACGGCGTCCGTGCCGCGCGCCGAGACGTCGACCGTGACGGTGGAGCCGCCCGTCGGCGCGCAGGCGACCCGGGCCTTGACCTGGACATCGAGCGCGCTGTCGCGCGTCGCCGCCCGCAGGGGCACGAGGCCGAAGGCGCGGTTCATCACGCCACGCTGCCCAGGGCGGGAGGCCTGCACGACGCTGAGCGACACGTCCACGCCCGGCGCCCAGGTGGCCTGGACGGGTTCCAGCGTGATCTCGCTTGTCGCGTTCGTGAGCGTGAGAACCTGCGAGTAGAGCATGTCCTCGCGCAGCACGTTCAGCCACGCCGTACCGGCGAACGGCGCCTTCACGGTGAGGCGGGGGCGCTCCCCGGGATAGTAGATCTTCTTGTCCAGCGCCAGTGTGACGCGGGAGGGGTTCTCCAGGGAGGCCCGCACGGTCGTGTCGTCGGCGCCGCCCACCCAGTAGCTCGCGCCGAAGGAGACGTCCGTCTCCTCGTCCCGCACCGTGACGGCGAAGTCCCCGCCTGCGGCGGCGGGCACCGCGAGCGTGGCGAGTCCCGTATCGGAGACCTCCAGCACGACCTCCTCGCCCAGCGGGAAGCGGATGCGCTCCGTGCGCCACTCCCAGCACCCCGACCCGGTCTTCTTCAGTTCGTACACGCTGTCCACGCGCTCGAACTGCGCCACGAGGCGGCGCGCGCCGACGTGCGGCGTGCCGTCGGGATTGACGAGCACGACGCGGCAGCGGCGCGGCGTGGGCGATTCGCGGATCGTATCCGGCAGCGCCACGCCGATGTAGTAGGGATAGGCGTGGAGGAGCGTCGAGGCGCGGGCGGAGGCGGGGCGTCCGCCGCTCTCGAAGACGCTCCCCTGCACGACCATCTTGACGGCGGCGCGCGGACGCGCCCGCTGCGGGAAGTCCACCGTGAAGCGCGCCGTGCCCGCCTCGTCCGTAAACACCCGGTCGAGCGTCGTGAAGTTCGGCTTCAGCCGCCGGTTCTCGTTCCCGAAGCGGAACGCCTCCCAGCCGCGCGGCGCGAACGGGGCGTCCTCGAACAGGACCGCCCCCTCGGCGGGCAGACTCTTCGCGGGGCTGCCGAAGAGGTGTTCGCCCGCCACGGTGAACGAAAGGTTCGTCGTCGCCCGCGTCTCCGTCGGCGGCGTCACCTTCACGCGGATCTGCGGCGGCACGAACTCCTCGATGCGAACCGTACGCGAACCGAGCAGGAAGCCGTCGTCGCCGGGCGTCGAGGCGCGGATTTCCCAGCACCCGCTCGGCTGGTCGTCCGGCACGGTGAAGTCGGCGCGCGAGACGACGCCGAACCGGTCCGTGACCTGCGTGCGGCGTTGCAGGCACTTCCCGTCGGGAGTGAAGAGGGCGAGGGAGACGGGGAACGGCTTCGGCGCGTTGCCCTTCCCGTCGCGGAGGATCGCATGGACGAAGATCGGCTCGTTGTGGCGGTAGATGCCGCGTTCCGTCCACACGTACGCCTCGCTGCCGTTCTCCTTCACGAACGCGCGGCGCGCGCCCAGCGTGGCGGTTTCGTCGAGGTCGCCCCGCAGCGCGAGGAAGGAGACGTCCGAATCGTCCATCTGCGCGGCGACAACGGCGAAGGGCTTCGTCTCGCCCTTGGGCATCTCGCAGCAGCACCAGCCGTCGGCGTCCGTCAACCCCTCGCCCAGCACGACGTTGTTCGCGCCGTAGACGAGGACGCGCAGCCCCGCGACCGGCACGCCGCGCGTCAGCGACGTCGCCCACACGTACACGGTGCCGTTCGCCTCCCGCACGGAAAGCCCGATGTCGGTCACGCAGACGAGCTTCCAGTTCCTCTTCCATTCGTCCTCGTCCTGTTTGTTGTGGACGCTCAGCAGGTAGACCCCGTTCGCGACGGCGCCGCCGTCCCCCCGCACGTCGAGCGCGGTCGTCTGCCCCTCGTTCAGGCGCGCGGCGAGGCGGATCGTCCGCGAAACGGGATCGCCCGCCAGTTCCGCCGTATCCTGCGCGTCGCCGCCACGCCCGTAGTAACGGTCATAGCAGTCCTCCTCGCGGGCGAGGAGCTGCACGATGTTGCGCGCCGGCACGGAACGGAGCGCGTAGACGAGATTCGTCACGTTCACCGTCTTGACGGCCACGGCGCGGCGGCCGCCCGCCGGCAGGTAGCGCCCGGCGGAGGCAAACGCGACGGAGGGCGACCGGTCGCCCGTCGTCCACGTGCGGCGGAACTCCTTCGCCGTCACGCGCCCGTCCGCCATCGGAAGCCCCGCATGCACGACCACCTGGTAGGTCGTGCGCGGCTTGAAGTCGCCCCGCAGAATGCAGGTGTCGCGCCAATCCACCCAGTCCTGCGTGAGCGGCCCCGGCTTCGGCTTCACCTTTACGTAGTCCATCAGCGCGACAAGATCGGGACGGTCCGTGAATTTCAGATTGATTTCCCCCTCAGATGCCTCGAAGCCAGCCACGGCGGGTACGGGCTTCTCCCGCGCGGCTTTTTCCGGTTCCGGCACAGGCCGTTGCGGAGGCTGGGCCGTCTGCGGAGGCCGGGCCGTCTGCGGAACGGGATTCGTGGCCGTCCCCTCCCCAACACGCGAAGCCGCCGCCTGGGCCGGGGGCGGTGTGACCTCCGCCTGTCCGTCCTCGGCACGGTCGCTGCATCCCCCCGCCAGAATCAAGGCCGCCAGAGCGGCAAACCGACAGAAACCCTTCACGGTAACCTCCTTCTTCATTTCGCCGCGGCCTTGAGATCGCGGATGACCTTGAACATGACGGACGGGTAGTCCGTCGAGAACCCGTCACACCCCAGTTCCCACAACTTGTGGTACACCGCCTCGGTCTCGCCCCCCTCGAAGGGAATCGAGCACACCTTCACACCGTGCGCGTGGAACTCGTCGATCAGCTTCTTCAGGTAGTCCGTGCCGAGAATGAACGGATCGACGGGATCCTTCGGGTTCCAGTAGGTGTGCAGCGAAACGGCCGTCACGTACTTGAAGCCGTTCCGGCGCAGTTCGCCCATGCGCGCCTCGAAGTGCGCGCGCGTGGCGGCGGACATCTCCGCGCGCCGGGCCGGGTCGAAACGCTCCCGGAACGGAGGGAACTTGCCGATCCAGAGGAGCGACTTGCCGCCGGGCACGGCCTCGTTCCACTTGACGATGTTCGGATAGCTGCAACCCGTGTAGTAGACCTGGTCGACCACGCCGAACTTCTTCGCCTCGGCGGCGATGCGCGCGGGGCCGGCCCCCTTCTCGTCCACGAAGAGCAGATAGGAGGGATGCCCCTTCATGGCCGCCATCACGGCCTCGATGGTGGGGATGCGCTCGAAGGCGTAGCGCGCGTCCAGATAGCTGCCCACGTCGATGTCGCGGATCTCCGCCCACGTCATCTGGCTGATCCGCCGCGCCTTCCAGTCCGCCGGGATGCCGCGTGGCGTGCGGCGCAGGTCGTCGTCGTGGAACATGATGCCCACGCCGTCCGCCGTGCAGCGGCAGTCGCATTCAAGCGCCGAACCGTTGCCCCAGCACCAGAGAAACGTCTCCAGCGTGTTGTCCGGGCGTTCCCGCGCGCCGCCGCCGCGATGGACATGGGAAATGAAAAGGCCGTCCTCGCGCGGACCGGCAAGGACGACACTGGCGAACAGGAAGAGACAGACAAACAACAATTTACGCACTTCTGAACACTTTCGTTGAAATAAGCATAGTTTTAAATGGATTGGCCGAGATTTCAGACAACCAGAAAGCCGAACCCCGCGCCCGTGCCGTAGTATAGCCAACTCCCGTTGTGGGGTCAATCCCGTATCCACATTATTTTCGCGTGGATTCCTTAGCCCCAAGGTTCCCGCCCCCAGTTCCAGATCAACTCACAACCTCCCAATGTCCAGCCTTATCGGAGCCTTTGCGGACAAGGAATCCCTTTTTCTTGAGACCTGTCAAAAGCCGCTCGGCCTGTCTCGTGGAGATTGAATAGGTCTCGGCTATCCGCACAGCCGTCAATGTTCCGTCGAGACGCAGCAGTTCCAGCAGGTCGCGCTCGCGGGCGGATAGTTTTACACCGACATTTACACCGACACTTACACCGACATTCTTGAGTTCTTCTCCCTTGCCCTTGATTGCCTGCAGGATGCGCTCAAGCATGAAGTCGATGAACGGTTCCGAATTGCCTAGAAGCGTCGAGCGCCGTATGGCAAGGTAGTAGCCGCTCTGGTTCTCCCATACGATGTTCTCAATGGGGGCTGCGTAGAATGCGCTTCTCCACTTTCCAAGGAGGGCGGTCTGCCAATAGCGTCCCGTCCTGCCGTTGCCGTCCTGGAACGGATGGATGAACTCGAACTCGTAGTGGAACACGCAGCTCTTCACGAGCGGGTGGGCTCCAGACTCGTTCAGCCACTTGAACAGATCCTTCATAAGCTTCGGCACCTGCGCGGCGGGCGGTGCCCTGTGGATGACGTTTCCAGCACCATCAATGACGCGAACCTCCCCCGTGCGAAACGCCCCGGCGGTTTCGACGAGACCGCCCATCATCAGCTTGTGGGCTTTGAGGAGGTCTTTCACCTTGTAGGGGTCGATGCTTTCTATCGCCTCGTATGCCGCCGCCGCACACAAGACCTCGTCAATCTCCCTTTGCGGGGCGACAACCTTCTTCCCTGCGAGAACAGCGATGACCTGGTCCTCCGTGAGGGTGTTTCCCTCGATGGCGGTTGAGCCGTGAATCGTCTTGATGCGGTTTGTCTTGCGAAGCCGTACGCCTTTGACGCCTGAAATCTCGATGTCAAACCTCTCCACGGCGGCGGATATCTCTGCGATGAGATTCACCGCCTCCTCGCTCACCTTGTACGGCGGAATGTACTTTTCTTTAGATTTCATAGTGTCTTGAATCCCTCCTTCACCTTTTTGCCACTCACTATCACTTCTTCACGATCCATTTGCCGCCTTTGTCTCCGCCTTCCCGGACAAGGAGGCCAACCTCTTTCATGGCACGTATGGCGCGCCAGACACTGATTGAGGAAAAGCCCTGTCTCTTGGCGACGGAAGGAATATCAGCTTCTGGGTCTTCAGCGAAGGCAGCAAGAACCTTTCTGGCGTTTTCGCGGAAGTCGTTTCTATATGCACCCATCAGAATATCAAACTCGCCTTTTTCACCTTCACTTCCTTGCTTTTCATCGTCACTTATCCGATTTACATCTTCACTTACGGCCTTTTTCATCTTCACTTCGGCGTTTACATCTTCACTTATGGCCTTTTTCTCCCTCACTTCCGAGGTTTTCTCCCTCACTTCCGGCGTTTTCACCCCCACTTCCGACTCGTCTGCCTCAAACTCGACTATTACCTTGGCACGATCGGGTTCGTAGGATTCAATAATGGACGGCTCGGCGAACTTCTCTTTCTCCCAGACACCATACAGGCTCGACACCCCCATGCCAGAACGCTCGCCGATGCGCACCAGCGAGAAGATGTTGAATATCTTTCCGTTTCGCGCGTCACTCGTGCCGCCCGCGATTGCTACTGACTTGCTCATGCGCAGCGTCCCCGGATTCGAGACCTCCAGCCGCTTGGGGTACTTGTCGATCACGATGCCGCTCCGACATAGACCGGGCGGACGGTGCGCTCCGCGCGCGGCACTTCGACAACAACAAGCCATTTGCCGTCAACCTCGACGGGATAAACAGACTCGTTGAACAGGACATTCGCACTGATCTTCTCGGCGTTGTTGACCGCGTTCCAGATGTCGGCCATCGTTTTCTCTACATCCGGCAATCCCTCGACCTCGCGCTTGCCGTCCTTCTCGCGGACACCAAGGATGACGGTTCCGCCATCCGTGTTGGCGAACGCGCTGTACGATGGCCAGAAGTCGGCGGGGACGCCGCCTCTCGCCCGCTTGAACTCGACGGCGGCATTCTCGCTCATTGCCGCAAGTTTCTTGATCTCTTCGCTCTTCATCTCAACTCCTCTTGGAAGATTATATCACGGTTCTCCTTGGCGTGGTTGGTCATCCAGTATTGTTTCGCAATAGTCGATCTGTGCAAGCGGCGTGTCATAGGATGGGGGCAGTCCGACTGCAAGACAAGCGAATTCACCTCTGGCGTCATCAAGCGGGCATTTCATGAACGAGAAGAGCCGCTGGGATTGCTCTACCATTGCGACCAAGGTTCAGAGAACACCGAATATCTCTAGCGCGAGTGGTACCGATTCCACAGGATAGTCCGCTCCTACTCGCATACTGGCGCTCCCCATGGCAACGCCGTGTCAGAGGCGTTCTTCGCAACATTCAAGAAGGAATTCGTCCGCAAGCGCACCTTCGCCAGCGAAGAACAGCTCTATGACGAAATCGACTCATACATACACTTCTACAACGAGGAGCGCATCCATACATCAATCGGGATGTCCACTCCCTGCGGCGCGGAGGCAGAAATCCTCGAACCTGTCGTCAAGACACTTGACTGACACCCCGTCCGAATGGAAGGGTCCGAAAAGCATAACCCCTCCAGATGGTGGAGGTGAGGGGAGTCGAACCCCTGTCCGAAATGGAATCAACCTGACTTCTACGCGTGTAGCTTGCCTTTGATCTCGAAACGGGTATGCCGACAGGCGGGCTTATCCCGAATCCACCGCTCGGTTATACGAACCTCCAGCGCGCGAGCGGCGCGCTCCGGGGCAAGTCCTGCTGAATGATGTCGCATCGGCTCAGCAGGCGTCGGCCGGGCGACATGCGGGCTATCAGTTAGGCCGCGAGAGCGTAATCGTTGTTCGCAATTACTGTTTTTCCCGTTTTTTAACGAGGCCAACGAGAATCCTCGACGCGCGATCAAGCCTCAACGCACTCCGTCGAAACCGGATCACCCCCAGCATGGGGAAAGAACAACACAAGTATACCCATTCTTCCCCGTTCCCGTCAAGGGGGAAAACCATTAAATCGCCGTTTTGCGGATTTAAACGGCCAAGTCGCCACTCGCGCGGCGTTAAGTTTTCTTCGGACTTCTTTTCAGAGGGAAAACCGGGTCGCGTTCCCCTGGTGGAGAACGCGACCCGGATTTTCATGGACGATTGACGTCCGTTCTGGTTAGGCGATCGGGCCGAGCGGGGCCGTGAGCGTCGCCTTGCCGGCGTCCTTGTCCTTGACGTCCTTCGGGAGGTTGCGCCACGGCTTGCCGGGGAGCGGCCACTCGTTGTCGCCGAGGGCCGGCATCGCCACGTCGCCGTCCTTCTCGAAGTCCGCCGGCGTGGGCGTGCAGGCGTAGTTGTACCACGGGCTCTTCTCGTTCGTGAGAATCTGGTTCATCGCGACCATCTGGCCCGTGTAGGCGGCAATGCGGAGCATCACGCCGCAGGCGGTGGACATCGCGCAGGCCTCGCCCTCGTTCAGGTAGGGCCCCTTGCCGAGGATGGACTTGAGGAGGTCCATATGCTCGACGACGTAGGGGTTGAGGTCGATGAAGTCGCCTTCGAGCGGAATCCACTTCTTGTCCAGCGACTTCGCGGAGGTACCCGTGAGAATCGCCTTGTCCGTGCGGAAGAACTCGCTCACGTTGTTCGCGCAGGCGTTGACCTGGCGGCACATCGAGTGGATGTGGACGCCCTCGCCGTAGTCGAAGTCGCCCGAAAAGCCGTCGTACTGGTTGCCCGAGACACGGCGCGCGCGCGTGCCGACCGCGACGACCGTCTTCGGGTAGCGGCCGATGAACCAGTTCGCCACGTCGATGTTGTGGACGTGCTGCTCGCAGATGTGGTCGCCGGAAAGTTCGGTGAAGTTGAGCCAGTTCTTGCAGAGGTAGGAGGCATTGCTCTCGTCCTTGTTGCGCCCCGCGACCCACGGTACGTCGCCGTTCCAGTAGACCGCGCCGCCGAGGATCGTCCCGAGCTTGCCCTCGTCGAGCGCCTTCTTGACGAGCAGATAGCCGCGCTGGTGGCGGCGCTGCGTGCCGCACACGATGGAGAGCTTCTTCTCCGCCGCGAGCTTCGAGGCCGCAATCATCTCGCGCACGCCGGGCGCGTCGACCGCGACGCCCTTCTCGGCGAAGACGTGCTTGCCGTGCTGGACGGCGAACATCGTGTGGCGGGGGCGGAAGTTGAGCGGCGTCGTGAGGATCACGACGTCCACGTCGGGGCGGTCGATCGCCTGCTTGTAGCCGTTCGCGCCACCGAAGGCATTCGCAGCGGGCGCGCCGAACTTCTCGGCCGCCGCCTTCGCCTTTTCGAGGAAGTAGTCCGCAAACGCGACGGGCTGCACCTTGACCTTGATGCCCTGCTTGGCAAGCTCGGCGGCCGCCTGGATCAGGTTGCCAAGCGCGCCCATGCGGTAGTAGTCCTGCTCGCTCTTCGGCTTGTAGCCGCCGCCCACGCCGCGCCCGCCGCAGCCGACGACCGCCGCGCGGATCACGCGCACGTCGCCCTCCTGGGCCATCGCCGGCATCGCCGCCACAGCGGCCGCAAGACTGCCCGTCTTGATGAAGTCTTTACGTGTCATCTCTTTGTTTTCTCCTTTATCCCCATAGGTTTGAAATTAAGTGGTTAAGTCGCCGCTTCACGGCTTTAAGTGATTAAGTCGCCGCTTCGCGGCTTTAAGTGGCTCAGTTCCTGAAGGCATGCAGACGAATGCGCCTTCGTTCAACCACTTAACCACTTAACTATTTAATCACTTAAAGCGAAGCGACTTCATTTTCCTACGCCTGCTCCCACTGTTCGCGGAGCATGCGGCACATGCCGGCGAGGATCTTCTGCTTCTCCTCGTTGCCCGGCCAGATCGGCTTGTTCTTCGCGTCGCGGCCCTTTTCGAGGAAGCCCGCCTCGACCGACACCGCGCCCCGGTAGCCGATGAACTTGAGGCCCTTGAAGCCGTCGACATAGTTGTCCGCCGCGCCGTCCGAGCCCGGGATCTTCCTGCGCGCGAGCGAGGCGATGTGGACGTGCGTGAGCAGCCGGCCGGCCGAGACGAACGCGCCAAAGAAGCTCGGCTCCTCCTTGGACATGTGCCAGAAGTCGCCCATCACGGTGCAGCCCGGACCGATCTCCTGCGCCATCTTCGCGCCGTCCGCGACCTGGCGCAGGAACGGCGTCTCGGCGCGCTGGAGCGGTTCGAGGACAATCGTCGTGCCGCACTTCGCGGCCTTCTCGGCGAGGCGGCGGCCCGTGTTCTTCACGAAGTCCTCGCGCAGTTCCTTGAGCCCCATCTCGGGCTTGCCGCGCGCGGGGCAGATGATGAGGCCGACGCTCTTCATCTCGCCGAGCACTTCCAGAACGGGCATGAACCGCGCGACCTCGGCGTCGTTCTTCGCCTTGTCGAGCCGGTCGAACTGGGAGCCGCCGCACGCCGTCGCGAGGAAGAGCTTGCGGTTCTTGAGCGATTCGGCGACCTTGAGGCCCTTGTCGCGCAGCCAGCCGAGGTCGGACGGCACCTCCACGGCCTGGTAGCCGTTCGCTTCCAGGTAATCGAGCCTGGCGTTGACGTCGTCCGCGACAGGGATGCCCCACCACTGCAGGCAGAGGTTCAACTGGGCGGGCTTCGCCGGCGGCGTCAGCTTCGGCAGCGTGCCGCACGAACACGATTCGCCACACGCGGCCGTCAGCGCAGGGACGAGCCCCGCAACGGCACCGGCGGCCAGAAATTCACGTCGATTCATGTGATGCTCTTTCCTTTTCGAGGTTAAACGTTGTGGATTAGTTTAGCGGAATTTCCCCTTGCGCGCAAGTGCCTCGGGAAGTCACCCTTATCCCGATTTTTTCGGGACAGCTTATCCCGATTTCTCTCCGAACCCCA
>URIT01000028.1 GCA_900547945.1 uncultured bacterium | reverse complement strand
CGTAGCGGCGACTTAATCACTTAAAGCCGCGTAGCGGCGACTTAATCACTTAAAGGTCGTAGGCCGACTTAATCGTTCTTTCATCGTTTACTGTAAACGTGGCGTGGGTGTTCTTACGGAATCTGTAACGAATGGGGTGTTTCGGGGCGGCTGGGGAGGTTGGCACGGGGTTTGCTAATGAGAGGCACTGAAAGGAAGCAAACACATGAAACTCATCATCGCCTACATTCAGCCGGAACGGCTCAATGCCGTCAAGCAGGCTCTGTACGAACGTGAAGTCTACAAGATGTCCGTCTCGAACGCGCTGGGGTGCGGACAGCAGAAGGGCTACCTCCACCAGTATCGCGGCGCGATCGAGGAGGTGACGCTCCTCAAGAAGATCCGCCTCGCCATCGCGGTGAACGACGACTACGTCGAGAAGACGGTCGAGGGCATCGTCGCGGGAGCCCGGACGGGCGACATCGGCGACGGCAAGATCTTCGTGCTGCCGATGGAGGAGTGCATCCGCATCCGCACGGGCGAGAAGGGTCCGGCGGCGATTGGGTGATGCCGCACCGGGAGGGACGCGCTTGTCGCGTCCGCAAAACAAAACAAGGGACGCACCCATCGCGTCCGAAGTATCGGGAGGGACGCGCTTGTCACGTCCGTCAAACAAGAAAGGGAATGAAGAAATGAAGAAACTTGTTCTGTGCAGTTTGCTGGCGCTTGGCGCGGGCGGCGTGTTCGCGGCGGACGCGGCGCCGACGGCGGCGGACGTCCAGACGAACCTGAACGTCGTGTGGACGCTCCTCGGCGGCATCCTCGTGTTCGTCATGCAGGCGGGCTTTGCGCTCGTCGAGACGGGCTTCACGCGGGCGAAGAACGCGGCGAACATCATGATGAAGAACCTGATGGACTTCGCGTTCGGCTCGATCGTGTTCTACTTCATCGGCGCGGCGCTCATGTTCGGCGCCTCGAAGCTGGGCGGCGCGCTCGGCTGGGGCGGCCTCTGCATGCCGAGCGTCTTCGCTGGCGAGGGAACCTGGGACTGGACGTTCTTCTTCTTCCAGACCATGTTCGCCGCGACGGCCGCGACGATCGTCTCGGGCGCGGTGGCGGAGCGCATCCAGTTCCGCAGCTACCTGATCTACACGGCGCTCGTCTCCGCGTTCGTCTACCCGGTGACGGGCCACTGGATGTGGGGCGGTCTGCACGGTGCGGCATCCGTCGGCTGGATCGAGGCCCTGGGCTTCCACGACTTCGCCGGTTCGACGGTCGTCCACTCGGTCGGCGGCTGGCTGGCCCTCGCGGGCGCGATGGTGCTCGGCCCGCGCATCGGCAAGTACCGTCATGACGGCAAGGCGAACCCGATTCCGGGCCACAGCCTCGTCCTCGGCACGCTCGGCGTCTTCCTCCTCTGGATCGGCTGGTTCGGCTTCAACCCCGCGAGCTACACCGCCGGCATCGGCTCGATCAGCCGCGTCGCGATGACCACGAACCTCGCGGCCTGCGCCGGAACCTGCGCCGCGCTCGTCACCGCCTGGGTCGTCATGGGCAAGCCCGACCTCACGATGGCCCTGAACGGCTCGCTCGCGGGACTCGTCGCGATCACCGCGCCCTGCGACCTCGTGACGCCGAACGCGGCCCTGCTCATCGGCGCCATCGGCGGCGTGCTCGTCGTCCTGAGCGTGTTCTTCTTCGACAAGATCCACGTGGACGATCCGGTCGGCGCCGTCTCGGTCCACTGCGTGAACGGCGTGTGGGGCACCCTCGCGGTCGGCCTCTTCGCCGCACCGGAGGCGCTCGGGTACGGCAACTCGATGGTCGGCCTCTTCTACGGCGGCGGCTTCACGTTCCTCGGCGTCCAGCTCGTCGGCGTCGCGATGACCTGCCTCTGGGCGTTCGGACTCGGCCTCGTGCTGTTCTACGTCCTGAAGCGGCTGGGCGTGCTGCGGGTCGACGCGAAGACCGAGCTCAAGGGCCTCGACGTGACCGAACACGGGCAAGACGCCTACGCCTCCTTCCAGTTCTTCTCGAACATGTAAGACAGGATGCGGACGAGGGGGGCGCACGGAAGGCGCCGGATTCCGAAAGGGGTCCGGCGCCTTTCGTCGTGTGGGGACGGTCCTCCCGTTGAGGCTCCCCGCGCGACGTACCCGCGCCGCCCGGTCGCGCGGGAGCGCGAAGCTAACGCCTGAAACCTAACACCTAAAACCTTCCCCATCCCCCATCGGCTCTTTTTGCTTTCGGAACGGCACTGAAACGTGCTATCATGCACAGCGATGTTTCCTGAAAGATCTCGGTTTCCGGGATGGGGAACGGCGGATGGTGTTGTCAAACGAGAAAGGAACGGAATATGAAAAAGGCAGTGAAGTTCGTGGTGTTCGGCGTCTTGGCCGTTTCGGCGTTCGCACAGGCGAAATCCGTACAGCTCGACGCCAAGGCGCTCCTGGTGAAGGCGCAGACGGCGATTACGTCTGCCAAGACCATGCGGGTGACGATGCGCGAAGAGGTCGGCGGCGTGAAGACCGAGGCGAAGTTCGTGTCGAAGCAGAATGCGAAGGGGGTGTTGTCGTTTCGGCAGGAAACGCAGGCATTGCTTCCGGGAAGAAAGCCCCAGCCCTTCATCCAGGTCATGGACCGAAACAAGCTCTACTTTTTCCCAACAGGATGCGGGGAGGTGGTTGTGAGGATGGCGTTCAGGGAGGAGAAGATGCCTCGTGGACTCGTCGCCAACCTGTTCCTCCCGGATGGAACGATTGAACTTCTCAAGGACGACGGGAAGGTCTGCTCCATCCGCTATACGTGTACGCCGAAGGAAGTCGAGGAATTGGCCAAGGCCGTGAAGGAACAGTACGGGGCGCTCTTCAGCAGGGACCTCGTGCCGGGCATCTTCGAGTATCGGATCGACAAGGCGTCGGCGACGCTTCTGGAACTGTCCTGCTCTTCCGAGCGAGGGCGTCCCGTCAAGCACGTGACCTTCCACGACTGGGCGTTCAACGGCACGGTGGACGACTCCGTTTTCCAGATTCCGCCGAAGTACAGGATGTACACGGCAAAGACCCGCGCGGACGGCGAGCGCATCCAGGCGGAGCTGCTGAACGCCGCACGGGAAGGGCAGCATGCCAAATGAGCTTGGCGTACCTGTACGGCGCGGCCGCAATGAATTGCGTCCCTCCCGTTGATGTCCGTCTCGCCCTTTCCCTTTGCAGAAAAGGTGAGGAATGTGTTGGAACTTCAGGGGGGCTGTGCTATCCTTTTCCGCGTCCTTGGCCTGCGGTGACGAATGAGGCAGGTTCCGGCGCGTGCCGGGACGGGATGCGAAAACTGGAGATGTCATGAAAACCGAACGAAACGAGTATCTGCGCGTCGCGGCGGCCGTGCCGGCGGTGCGTCCGGCGGACGTGGGGGCTAATCTTGCGGCCATCCGCGCGCTTCTGCGGCAGGTGGCGGCGGCGCGCGTGCAGGTGGCCGTCTTCCCCGAACTGTGCCTGACGGGCTACACGTGCGCGGACCTCTTCTACCAGCCCTACCTCCTCGACGCCGCCGAGCGGGCGCTCGCGGAGCTGATCCCGGACTGCGGTGACGGACTCGTCGCCGTGGGCCTCCCCGTGCGCGTGGGCGGACGCATCTTCAACTGCGCCGCCGTGGTCGCGGGCCGCCGCCTCGTGGGCGTCGTGCCCAAGACCTATCTGCCCAGCACCCACGAGTTCTACGAATCGCGCTGGTTCGCGAGCGCGCTGGAGGCGACGGCGGACGAAATCGAGCTGGCGGGCGCGCGCGTGTCGTTCGGGAACGACCTCGTCTTCGACCGGGGGGACGGCGCGGTCGTCGGCGTGGAGCTGTGCGAGGACATGTGGACGGCGAACCCGCCCTCGACGCGGCTCACCCTGCGCGGGGCCAACGTGGTCCTGAACCTGAGCGGGTCGAACGAGCTGGTGGGGAAGACCGAATACCGCCGTTCGCTCGTCCTCGGGCAGTCCGCCCGCTGCCTCGCGGCCTACGCCTACGCGGGCGCCGGGGTGGGCGAGTCGACGACGGACCTCGTCTTCGGCGGACATGCCCTCGTCGCCGAGAACGGCGCGCTGCTCGCGGAGGGGCGGCGCTTCATGCGCACGCCGCAGCTGACGGTGGCGGACGTGGACGTCGGCTTTCTCGACTTCGAGCGCTCCGCCAATTTCGCGTTCCGCAGCGCCGCCCGCACCGTGGGGGAGATTCGGCGGGTCCGGGTGGACGCCGGGCGGGGCGTGGACGGAGCGGAGGGGGCCCTGCGGCGCCCCGTCGAACCGCATCCGTTCGTGCCGAATGCGCAGGCCGACCGGGACGCGCGCTGCGAGGAGATCCTGGCCATCCAGTCCACGGGGCTCGCGACGCGCCTGGAGGCGATCCGGTGCCGGGACGTCGTGATCGGCCTCTCGGGCGGACTCGACAGCGCGCTCGCGCTCCTCGTGTGCGTGGAGGCGTTCGACCGGCTGGGGCTGGACCGCGCGGGCATCCACGCCTTCACGCTGCCGGGATTCGGCACGACGGCGCGCACGAAGGGGAATGCCGAACGGCTCTGCGCGGGGCTGGGCGTGCCGCTGGAGACGATCGACATCGCGCCGATGGCGCGGCAGCACCTGAAGGACCTGGGGCGCGACGAGGCGATTCACGACATCACCTACGAGAACACGCAGGCGCGCGGGCGCACCTACCTGCTGATGGACAAGGCCAACCAGCTGGGGGGGCTCGTGATCGGGACGGGCGACCTCTCCGAGCTTGCGCTCGGGTGGTGTACCTACAACGGCGACCACATGAGCATGTACGGCGTCAACGGCGGCGTCCCGAAGACGCTTGTGCGGTACATCGTGGACTGGTATGCGGGCGCGCGCCTCGCGGAGACGGGGGGCGGCACCGCCGCGCCGGATCCCGCCCGGGCCGCCCAGGCGCTCCGCGACATCCTCGCGACGCCGGTCTCCCCCGAACTGCTCCCGGCGAACGCGGACGGCTCCATCGCGCAGGTGACGGAGGACAAGGTGGGACCCTACGAGCTGCACGACTTCTTCCTCTACCACTTCCTGCGGCGGGGGGCGGGGAAGGAGAAGATCCGCCGCCTGGCGGAGGTGGCGTTCGCGGGCGTCTGGGACGCGGCGACGGTCGGCAAGTGGCTCGACACGTTCTTCCGGCGCTTCTACGCGCAGCAGTTCAAGCGCAGCTGCCTGCCGGACGGCCCGAAGGTCGGCAGCCTCAATCTCTCCCCGCGCGGGGATTGGCGCATGCCAAGCGACGTGGCCTTTGCGCCGTACCCCATTGTTTTTTAAATTTACCCCCTTGTCCTCCCCGCCCTTTTTTGCTAAACTGAGTGCTCACCCCAAGAAGGGTTCGAGTTCGCGATACGGTCAGGAAAGGGTCGCTCCCGCCTGACGCGTCCGGCAGGGAGCAGAAACGCTCGTGCGTGCCGGAAAGGCGCCACGGGCGCTTTTCGTATCGTGAACGCGGCTTTTCGGCGGGTGGACTGACCGGACACCCAGCTTCGAGCCGGCTTGCGAGGCCGCGAAGGCAACGGGATTCATCCCGACCGTCGATATCGGAGTCGTGAAAGGACAGGAAACGAAGAACAAACCAAGGAAAGAAACAGAGATGCAACAGCAGAGAGTACGCATCCGCCTCCAGGCATACGACCACCGTGTGCTGGATCAGGCCGTCGGTGGGATCATCGACACGGCCCGGGGGACGGGTGCGCAGGTGGTGGGGCCGATCCCGCTGCCGACGCGCGTCGAGCGGTTCACGGTGAACCGCTCGCCGAACGTGGACAAGAAGTCCATGGACCAGTTCGAAATGCGGACGCACAAGCGTCTGCTCGACATCGTCAACCCGACGGCGAAGACGATCGACGAGCTGAAGAAGCTGAACCTGCCTGCGGGCGTGGACATCACGATCAAGGTCTAAGGAGGTTGTGATGGAAGGTCTGATTGGCAAGAAGGTCGGCATGACCCAGGTGTTCGTCGACGGCAAGCGCCTCTGCGTGACGGTGCTCGAAGTCGGCCCCTGCCCGGTCGTGCAGCTCAAGACGCTGGAGAAGGACGGCTATGTGGCCGCCCAGCTCGGCTTCGGCGAGCAGAAGAAGCAGCGCCTCACGAAGGCCGTCGCGGGTCACCAGGAGAAGACGGGTGGTCTCGTTGACAAGAAGGTGCGCATCCTCAAGGAATTCGCGCTCGACGAGGGCGAGACGGTCAAGGCGGGCGACGTCCTGACGGTTTCGAACTTCGAGGGCGTCCAGTATGTCGACGTGACGGGCACGACGAAGGGCAAGGGCTTTGCCGGCGTCCTGAAGCGCTACAAGTTCGCGGGCGGCAACCTCACGCACGGCGGCCACTCCAAGCGTCGTACGGGCGGTCTGGCGGCGCGTGATCTGCCGGGCTGGATCGAGAAGGGCAAGAAGATGCCGGGCCACATGGGCGACGTCACGCGCACGACGACGAACCTCGAAGTGGTGCAGCTCCGTCCCGAGGACAACGCGATCCTCGTGAAGGGTTCGGTTCCCGGTGCCCGCAACGGCACGGTGTTCATCCGCAAGTCCCTCCTCAACGCGGCTCTCGCGTTCAAGGCGAAGAAGGGGGCTAAGTAATCATGGCTACAATCAAGCAGTATACCTCCGCCGGCGCCGCCGCCGCCGACCTTTCGGTCGAGGACGGCCAGCTCGTGCTGGACAAGGGCGCCCAGGCGCTCAAGGACGCGGTCACCGCGATCCGCAACGCGATGCGCGCCGGCACGGCGTGTACGAAGGGCAAGGGCGAAGTCGCCGGCTCGAACAAGAAGCCCTGGAAGCAGAAGGGCACGGGCAACGCCCGCGCGGGCTTCCGCCAGAGCCCGGTGTGGCGCGGCGGCGGCGTGGCGCACGGTCCGAAGCCGCGCGACTACTCCCAGAAGATCAACAAGAAGGTGATGAAGCTCGCGTTCGCGCGCGCCGTCTCCGAGAAGATCGCGGCCGGCGAAGTCCTGGTCGTCTCCGAATTCAAGTTCGAGGCGGCGAAGACGAAGGCGATGGTGGCGTTCCTCAAGACGCTCGGCATCGACCGCAGCGCGCTCATCCTCACGGCCGAGATCAACGAGACGCTGGACATCATGGTCCGCAACCTGCCGCGGGTCGATTCCGCGACGGCGTCCGAGATCAACCCGTACGCGGTGCTTCTCTTCAAGAACATCGTGTGCGACAAGGCCGGCTTCGACGCCCTCATGGCCCGCGTGGCCGGAAACAAGGAGACCAAGTAATGGCCCGTGAAATCATCAAGCGCGTCATCCTCTCCGAGAAGGGTTCGCGTCTCGCGGCTCTCAACCAGTACTTCCTGGAGGTCGACCGGGCCGCGTCGAAGCCCGCGATCCGCCAGGCCGTCGAGGCCCAGTTCGGCGTACACGTCCTCGCGGTGCGCACGGTCAACATGAAGGGCGGTCTCCGCACGATCCGCGGCACGCGCCGCCAGACGGTGGAGCCCACCTGGAAGCGCGCTATCGTCGAGGTCAAGGCCGGCGAGCGCATCGAAATGCTGTAAGGGAGCTGATCGAAATGGCACTCAAGACATTCAAGCCCCGTTCGCAGGGCATGCGCTTCCGCGTGGCCTCCACGTTCGAGGAGATCACGGAGAAGAAGCCCGTCAAGTCGCTGACGCGCGCGGTCCGCAAGACCGCCGGGCGCAACAACTCGGGCAAGATCACGGTCCGCCACCACGGCGGCGGCGTGAAGCGCCGCTACCGCATCATCGACTTCCGCCGCGTCAAGGACGGCGTGGAGGCGACGGTTTCGGCGATCGCGTACGATCCGAACCGCAGCGCGAACCTCGCGCTCCTGGAGTACGCCGACGGCACGAAGACGTACATCCTCGCCCCCGAGGGCCTCAAGGTCGGCATGAAGGTGATGTCCGGCGAGAAGGCCGAGGCGACGGTGGGCAACTGCCTGCCCCTCAGCCAGATCCCGCTCGGCCTGATGGTCCACTGCGTGGAGCTCATTCCGGGGCGCGGCGCCAAGCTGGCGCGCTCCGCCGGAACCGAGGCCCAGGTGATGGCGCGTTCGGGCGGCACGGTCACGCTGAAGCTCGCGTCGGGCGAAGTCCGCATCTTCGACGGGCGTTGCCGGGCGACGATCGGCGCGGTCGGCAACAAGGACTGGGGTTCGATCAAGCTGGGCAAGGCCGGCCGCAAGCGCCTGATGGGCATCCGCCCGACGGTGCGCGGTGTCGCGATGAACCCGGTCGACCACCCGATGGGCGGCGGCGAAGGCCGTACGTCCGGCGGTACGAACCCGTGTTCGCCGTGGGGCCAGCTCGCGAAGGGCGGCAAGACCCGCAAGCCGAACAAGGCGTCCAACAAGGTCATCGTCAAGCGGAGGAAGTAAAACATGTCGCGTTCTCTCAAGAAGGGACCGTACGTGGAGGATTCCCTCCTCCGCAAGGTCGAGAAGATGAAGTCCGCGGGCAAGAAGCAGCCGATCAAGACGTGGAGCCGTCGTTCGATGGTTCTCCCGGATTTCGTCGGCCTCACGTTCGCGATCCACAACGGCAAGCAGCACCTGCAGGTGTACATCACCGAGAACATGGTCGGCCATCGTCTCGGCGAGTTCGCGCCCACGCGCACGTTCAAGTCGCACGGCGCGCTCGTGAAGAAGGAAGATAAGAGGTAAGCTCATGGACGTGATTGCACTTACCCGCAATGCGCGCATGTCGGCGGCGAAGGGCCGTCCGCTCGCGCGTGAATGCCAGGGTCTGCCGGTCGCGGCGGCCCTCCAGGTCGTCGAGTTCTCGCCCAAGAAGGCGGCGCAGATCCTCAAGAAGACGATCCTCAGCGCGGTCGCGAACGCGAAGAACAACAACGGTCTCGATGTCGCGACGCTGACGGTCAAACTGTGCGTGTTCGACGAGTCCGTGCGCATTCGCCGGTTCTGGCCGACCGCCCGCGGCTCGGCGCATCCGATCGCCCGCCGTCTCTGCCACTGCAAGGTCGTCCTGACGGACGGCAAGGAGAGCAAATAATGGGTCAGAAAGTCAACCCCACCGGCTTTCGCCTGCCGGTCAACCGTGCGTGGCGCAGCCGCTGGTTCGCCCCCAAGAAGACGTTCGGCGCCTTCCTCGTCGAGGACCAGCAGATCCGCGAGTACGTGAAGAAGCGCTTCGTCGACGCGGGTCTCTCCAAGATCCTCATCGAGCGCTACGCCAACCGCGTGCGCGTCTCGCTGTTCAGCGCCCGCCCGGGCGTGATCATCGGCCGCAAGGGCCAGGACGTGGACCGCGTGCGCCAGGATCTCGAGAAGATGACCAAGAAGGAAGTCTACCTCGAGATCAAGGAAGTGCGCGTGCCGGACTGCGACGCCCAGCTCGTCGCCGAGTCCATCGCCCAGCAGCTCGAGAAGCGCATCGCCCTCAAGCGCGCCATGAAGCGCGCGCAGAAGGTCGCGATGGACATGGGCGTGGACGGCATCAAGGTCCATGCTTCGGGCCGCATCAACGGCGCGGAGATCGCGCGCGTCGAATGGGGCCGCGAGGGCAAGGTGCCGCTGCACACGCTCCGCGCGAACATCGACTACGGCTTCGCCGAAGCCAACACCACGGCCGGCAAGATCGGCATCAAGGTGTGGATCTGCAAGAAAGAGGATTTCCAGCCCCGCCAGAGCCCCCGCCGCGAACGCGGCGAGCGCCGCGAGCGCGGAGATCGCAAGGAAGGTAGGTAAGCCATGCCTTTGATGCCCAAGAGAGTCAAGTACCGCAAGCAGTCGAAGGGTAACCGCGGCGGCTACGCCACGTCCGGCACGGAACTCGCGTACGGCGAGTTCGGCCTGAAGGCGCTCACCCGCGGGTTCCTCACCGCCACCCAGATCGAAGCCTGCCGCGTCGCGATCAACCGCGAGATGAAGCGCAAGGGCAAGCTCTGGATCCGCGTGTTCCCCGACAAGCCGATCACCCGCAAGCCGATCGAAGTCCGCATGGGCGGGGGCAAGGGCAACCCGGAATTCTGGGTCGCCGTGGTCCTCCCCGGCAAGGTCCTCTTCGAGATCGGCGGCGTTTCGGAGGACGTCGCCCGCGAATGCCTGCGCCTCGCCGCGACGAAGATCGGCATCCACACGAAACTCGTCACCCGTGCCGGAGTTAAAATCTGATGAAGACGAACGAATTGAAGGAACTCGGCGCCGATGAGCTCGCCGCGAAGATCCGCGAGGTCCGCAAGGAACTCGCCGACCTGAAGCTGAAGCATGCGTCGAAGGTCGATGTTGAAAAGCCGGCTCGGATGCGTTTCATGCGCCGCGAAATCGCCCGCATGCTGACCGTTCAGAACATGGCGAAGAAGGAGGCCAAGTAACCATGGCGAACGAAGTCACACGCGGCGCCCGCAAGGTCCGCAAGGGCAAGGTCGTCTCGAAGATGGGCATCAAGAGCGTTGTCGTCGAGGTGTCCTACCGCGAGCAGCACCCCCTCTACGGGAAGATCGTGATCCGCCGCAAGAAGTATCACGTACACGACGAGGCCGACACCGCGAAGGTGGGCGACGAGGTCGTGATCATGGAGACGCGCCCGCTCAGCGCCACGAAGCGCTGGCGCATCGGCAAGGAAGAGGAGAAGTAAGCCATGTTGCAGGAACTCTCCAACCTCGTTGTCGCGGACAACACCGGCGCCAAGCGCGCCATGTGCTTCCGCATTCTCAAGCAGCGCAAGGAGTACGCGCACCTCGGCGACATCATCCGCGTGTCGATCAAGGAGGCGTCCCCCACGGGTTCGATCCGCAAGGGTCAGGTCGCCACGGCGGTGATCATCCGCACGGGTGCGCAGATCGTCCGCGAGGACGGCCAGCGCGTCCACTTCGACCAGAACGCGTGCGTGCTCGTCGACTCCAAGCTCAACCCCATCGGTTCCCGCGTGTTCGGGCCGGTGCCGCGCGAGCTGCGTGAGAAGAACTACATGAAAATCCTGTCCATGGCCCCGGAAGTGGTCTAAGAGGAGCGAATCATGAGTATCGCACGTATTCGTAAGGGTATCACGGTCATCGTGATCAACGGCAACGACGCGGGCCGCACGGGCACCGTCAAGCGCGTCAACCGCAAGGACGGCACCGCGATCGTCGAGGGCCTCAACATGCACAAGAAGGCCGTCCGCCGCACGGAGCGCACGCAGGGCGGCCTGGTGGAGATGGAGTTCCCGATCCGCCTGTGCAAGCTGATGCCGTACGACGCCGAATCCAAGAAGGGCAGCCGCGTCGCCGCCGCCGAGAAGGACGGCAAGAAGGCGCTTAAGCTCAAGGATTCCGGCAAGGTCGTCGAGTTCAAGTGGACCAAGGGAGCCTGATCATGCCGAAGCTGAAAGAAGAATACAATTCGCGCATCATCGCCGAACTCGAGAAGAAGCTCGGGACGACGAACAAGATGCTCGTCCCCCGTCTCCAGAAGGTCGTGCTCAACATGGGCTTCGGCATCGTCTCCAAGGACGAGCAGAAGGCCCTCGTGGACGACCTGACGGTGATCACCGGCCAGAAGCCCATGCTCTGCCGGGCGAAGAAGTCCATCTCGAACTTCAAGCTGCGCGAGGGCATGGTCATCGGCGCGAAGGTCACGCTCCGGGGCGACCGCATGTGGGAGTTCTGCGAGCGTCTCATCAACGTGGCGCTCCCCCGCATCCGCGACTTCCGCGGCGTTCCGAACCGCGGCTTCGACGGGCGCGGCAACTACACGCTCGGACTCAAGGACCACTCGATCTTCCCGGAAATCGTGGAAGCGGCGGGTCCCAACTCCGGCATGGACGTGACGTTCGTCACGACGGCCCAGGACAACAAGGCGGCCAAGGAGTTCCTCGTGGCTCTCGGCATGCCGTTTGCGGGAAGGAACTAAGCAATGGCCAAGAAATGTCTGATGGAAAAGGCGAACCGCAAGCCGAAGTTCGGCGTGCGCGCCTACAACCGCTGCAAGCTCTGCGGCCGTCGCCACGCCTACATGCGCAAGTTCGGCGTCTGCCGTCTGTGCTTCCGCGAGCTCGCCGTGAACGGTCTCATCCCGGGCGTCACCAAGGCCTCTTGGTAACGGAAAGGAACTGAAGAAATGATCATCGATCCCATTTCCGACATGCTGGTGTCGATCCGCAACGGACTCAAGGCCCGCCTCGTGCAGGTCACGGTTCCCGCGTCGAACCTCAAGGCCGAGATCGCGAAGGTCATCAAGGCGGCCGGCTACATCCAGGACGTCTACATGACCTCCGACTTCCCGAAGAAGCTCGTCCTCACGCTGAAGTACTCGGACCGCGCCGAACCGGCCATCCGCGGCCTCCAGCGCCAGTCCCGCCCCGGTCTGCGCAAGTTCGTCTCCTGCGCCGAGATCCCCGCCGTCCTCGACGGCATGGGCCTCGCGGTGCTCTCCACCTCCAAGGGCGTGATGAGCGGCGTGGACGCGAAGAAGCAGCGCCTCGGCGGCGAACTCATCTGCACCGTTTGGTAAGGAGCAAGGACAATGTCTCGTATCGGTAAAGAACCCGTGGTCCTCCCGGCCGGCGTCACCGCGACGGTGGACGGCCAGAAGGTCACCGTCAAGGGCAAGCTCGGCGAGCTTTCCTATGTCATGCACAGCGGCATCACCGCGGAGGTCAAGGACGGCAAGGTCCTCGTCTCCTGCGCGGACGACAAGCTGCTCGGCAACTTCCACGGCCTCGCCCGCGCCCTCATCAACAACAACGCGAAGGGCGTCGCGGAAGGCTACATGAAGAAGCTCACGATCGAGGGTACCGGCTTCAAGGCCGCGCTCCAGGGCACCACGCTCTCCCTCTCGCTCGGCTTCGCCTCCCCCAAGATCTACGCGGTCCCCGCCGGGATCAAGGTCACCGTCGAGAACGACGGCCTCCTCGTCACGGTCTCGGGCATCGACAAGGACAAGGTGGGCGAGGCGGCGGCGCGCATCCGCAGCTTCTATCCGGCCGAACCCTACAAGGGCAAGGGCATCAAGTACGAAGGCGAACACATTCGCCGCAAACAGGGCAAGAAGGTGGCCTAACCTGAGGGCTGCCTGATTCGGAGAAAACAGAATGAGTTTCAACCGTAAGGACCAGCGTGCGAAGCGCCATCTTCGCCTCCGCCAGCGCGTGATCGGCAGCGTGGAGAAGCCGCGCATGTCGATCTGCGTCTCGAACAAGCACATCTACGTGCAGTTCATCGACGACGCGGCCGGCAACACGCTCGCCTCCGCCACGTCCGTCAAGGAGCCGCACTGCAACATCGAGGTCGCGACGCGCCTCGGTGCCGCGGCCGCCGAGGCCGCCAAGGCGAAGGGCATCACCAAGGTCGTGGTCGACCGCGGCGGATTCAAGTTCACGGGCCGCGTCAAGGCCGTCGTGGACGCCGCCGTGGCGAACGGACTTTCGATCAGCGACAAACCCGCCAAGGAGGCTGAATAATGGCGATGAACCGTGACAAGCGCCGCAACGAGTCCGGCGCGAACGACGATCTCGACGAGCGCGTCGTGTTCGTGAACCGTTGCGCGAAGACCGTCAAGGGCGGTCGGCGCATGTCCTTCTCCGCCGTCATCGTGGTCGGCGACCACGAGGGCAAGGTCGGGGTGGGCTTCGGCAAGGCCAACGAGGTTTCCGACGCCATCCGCAAGGGCGGCGAGGCGGCCCGCAAGTCCATGCACGCCGTCACGCTCCGCAAGGAGATGATCGGCGACAAGCTCGCGGGCATCACCGTGCCCCACGACGTGACGGGTGACTGCGACGGCGGCCGCGTGCTGCTGAAGCCGGCCCCCGCCGGTACCGGTCTGATCGTCGGCGGCGGCATGCGCCCCGTCCTCGAGGCGGCCGGCATCCGCGACGCGGTCGGCAAGTCGCTCGGCTCCAAGAACCGCCTGAACGTGGTCAAGGCCACGCTCGACGCGCTCTCGAAGCTCCGCTCCGCCGAGGAGATCGCGGCGATTCGCGCGTAGGTCTGAAAGGACGGGGGAACCCCGGTTCCCCCGCACCCCTTCAATTAGGATAAGGAATTTTAGCTATGGATCTTTCCTCTCTTACAAACACCCCCGGTGCCCGCAAGCGCGCCAAGCGCGTGGGCCGCGGCTGCGGTTCGGGCATGGGCAAGACCTCCACGCGGGGCCACAAGGGCCAGAACGCCCGCAAGGGCCACAAGCAGAAGCTCGGCTTCGAAGGCGGCCAGATGCCGCTCGTGCGCCGTCTGCCGAAGCGCGGCTTCAACAACTTCGAGTTCCGCGTCGAGGCGCTGGGCGTCAACGTGTCGACCCTGGAGAAGCTCTTCAATGCGGGCGACGAGATCACGGTCGCGACGCTCGCGGCCAAGGGCCTCTCGGACAACAAGCGTCCGCGCGTGAAGATCCTCGGAACCGGTGAGCTGACCAAGAAGTTCACGGTCAAGGTTCCGTGCTCCGCTTCCGCGAAGGCGAAGATCGAGGCCGCCGGCGGCTCCGTCGCCTGATGCCAGCAGTCCGGACGCGCACGCCGCGCGTCCGCGTCCGGATGAAGGGACTCTTTGGGGCGTCCGCCCCGGGGTCCCCTCGCCTTTTTCAGCAATCCTCTTCGGAGAACAACCAAATGTCAATGTTCACGGGCTTCTCTAACGCCTTCAAGATTCCCGAGCTGCGCAAGAAAATCCTCATTACGCTCGGCCTTGTGGCCGTCTGCCGCCTCATCTCCCTGATTCCGACCCCCGGCATCGACTGGATGGCCCTGCAGTCGGCGATCGACACCGCGCGCGCGAACAACCAGGCCGGCGGCATGTTCGGCATGTTCGACGCCTTCACGGGCGGCTCATTCGCCGTGTGCGCCATCGGTTCGCTGTCGATCTGGCCGTACATCTCGGCGCAGATCGTGATCCAGCTCCTGTCGTCGGTCATCCCCTCCCTGGAGAAGCTGAAGAAGGAGGGCGAGACCGGGCGCCAGCAGCTTTCGCAGATCACCCGCTACCTCGCCATCGTCATCTGCGTGCTGCAGGCCTGGCTCGTCTCCATCTCGCTCATGAACCCGGTGCAGCTTGCCGGCCTCCTGGGCATCCAGGACGCGGGCGTCGTGGCGGCCCTCAAGCAGGTCGTGGTGAACCCGGGCCTCGGCTTCCAGCTCATGACGGTGATCGGCATGACCTCCGCCACGCTGTTCATCATGTGGATCGCGGACCAGATTACGACGTTCGGCATCGGCAACGGCGGCTCCCTCATCATCATGATCAACATCACCTCCCGCCTCCCCGACGCGATCAAGGACGCCTGGCGCCGCTACTTCGGCCTCGGCGGCGAACAGGCAACCGGCAGCGTGACCGAACTCGCGCTCCTGCTCCTCTTCGGCTTCGCGGTCGTCATGGGCACCGTGCTCCTCACGCAGGGCGTGCGCAAGGTCGCCATCCACGCGACGCGCCGTTCCATCGGCGGCGGCAACACCTACGGCATGCAGCAGACCTACATGCCCCTGCGCGTGAACTACACGGGCGTGATGCCGATCATCTTCGCCCAGCCGCTTCTGCAGCTGCCGGCCGTGCTGCTCACGAAGATCCCGCCGGACAAGACCGGGTTCCTCGGCTGGCTGCGCTACTTCGGCATGCAGCTCGGCGACCTCGGCAGCCCCACGCACATCGTCATCTACGCGGCTGTGATCCTGTTCTTCGCCTTCTTCTGGGTGGCGACGCAGTTCAACGCGATCGAGATCTCCGAGAACCTCAAGAAGGACGGTTCCTACATCCCGGGCATCCGTCCCGGCCTCGCGACGGCCGAGTACCTGGACGCCGTGATGACGCGCATCACCCTCATCGGCGGCGTGGGCCTCCTCCTCGTCGCCATCGTCCCGCAGGTGCTGAGCGGCATGATGGGCGTGCCGGGGTCCGTCGCGGCGTTCTTCGGCGGCACCTCGCTGCTGATCATCGTGGGCGTCGCCCTCGACACGCTGCGCGTCATGGAGTCCCACCTCCTCGTGCGCAAGTACGACGGCTTCCTCCGCCACGGTTCGCTGCGCGGCCGCGGCGGCATGTAAGTGCCCCTCCGGGCACGTCCCGCACGAACGCGCGACCCCACGGGGCCGCGCGTTTGTGCTATACTATTCCCCGTCATGAAAATCGGTCTCGCCTTCTGGCACGGCATCTTCAAGAACAACCCGACCTTTCGCCTCGTGCTCGGGCTGTGTCCGACGCTGGCCGTGACGACCTCCCTGGAGAACGCGCTCGGCATGGGCCTTGCGGCGTCGTTTGTGCTCGTCTGCTCGAACGGCCTCGTCTCCGCCCTGCGGAAGGTCATCCCCGATGCGGTCCACATCCCCTGCTACATCGTCATCGTCGCGACGTTCGTGACGACCATCGACCTCCTCATGCAGGCCTTCCTGCCCGCGCTCTCCGAATCGCTCGGCATCTTCATCCCGCTCATCGTCGTGAACTGCATCATCCTCGGGCGCGCGGAGGCGTTCGCCTGCAAAAACGGCGTCGTCGCCTCCCTGGCGGACGGCCTCGGGACGGGGCTCGGCTTCACGCTCGCGCTTGCGCTCGTCGCCGCCGTGCGCGAGGTCGTCGGCGCGGGCTCCCTGACCGTCTGGGGCGATCTCGCGATCCGCGAGATCCACACGAAGCCCGTCGTGCTGGCGATTCTCCCCGCCGGCGGGTTCATCGCGCTGGGCCTTCTCCTGGCGGCGATCAACCACCTGGGCGCGCTCTGGGCCCGGCGCCGGGGCGCGCCGCCGCCGCTTCCGCTCGCCCTCGACTGCCGTCACTGCACGCTCTGCCCGAACGGAAAGCAGCCATGAAGTGCCCCAAGTGCGGAAACGACGACGACAAGGTGCTTGACTCGCGCGCCTCCAAGGAGGGCGTGGTCATCCGCCGCCGCCGCGAGTGCCTGAAGTGCGGCTTCCGGTTCACGACGCACGAGGAGATCGACCGCGAGGACCTGTTCGTCGTCAAGCGCGACGGGCGGCGCGAGGTGTTCCAGCGCGAGAAGTTGGAGAAGTCGGTGCGCATCGCCTGCCAGAAGCGCCCCATCCCCGAGTCGAAGGTCCAGGACCTCATCGGTGGCGTCGTGGCGGCGCTGGAGGGCGAGGAGGTGCCGTCGGAGCAGATCGGCCAATGCGTCATGGCGCGCCTCCACGAGCTCGACGAGGTGGCCTACATCCGCTTTGCCTCCGTCTACCGCCGGTTCACGGACGTCAACCAGTTCCTGAGCGCCATTACGGAGATGGTGAAGAAATGAGGGTGCGGAGCCTGTTCTGCGCATGCGCCGCACTGCTCGCGGGCGTCTGCCGCGCCGCCAACTACGTCGGCGCGGCGGGCGGGCTGCTGCTGCCCGGCAACGGGAACGCGCTCTCCCGCGCGGCGGAGACGTGCGTGCGCGCCGGTTTCTACGCGACCGACTTCCTGGCGTGGGAGGTGGAGGGCCTGTGCGCGCCGAACGTCTCCGGCGCGGGCGGACGGGAGGCGCTTTCGGGCGTCGCCGTGCGCGGCCTCTACCATTTCACCGGTTTCGAGGCGTTCGACAAGCTCTTCGGCTGCGAGCGCTTCGACCCGTTTGCGACGTTTGGCGCGGGGACGCGCTTCGGCGCGCGGCATGTGTTTGCGGAGGGGGCGCACCGCACGGCGACGGGGCCGGTCGTGGGGCTGGGCGCGTTCTACCACCTGACGGAATCGCTGGACGTGCGCGTGGACGCGCAGGCGCTGCTGGCCTGCGACGCGCCGTGCGGCATGCTCTATTCGGTCTGCATCGGCCTGCAGTGGAACTTTGGGGGAGCTGTCGAATGAAAACCCTTGAGCGCTATGTCTTCGGCGCGTTTCTGTCTTCCTTTTTCCTCGCGTTCCTCGTGCTGTCCTTCGTGCTCACGGTGGGGCTGATGGTGCAGATCGTCCGCTACATGCTCCAGGGCATCCCGGTGGACCTCGTGGGGCGCTTCGCGTTCGTGAGCTTCCCCGAGACGCTGCAGTGGACGATCCCCCTCGCGCTGCTCGTCGCCTCCGTGCTTGTCTTCTCGCGCCTGTCGGCGGACAGCGAGATCGCCGCCATGCGCGCGTGCGGCGTCAACCTGCTCACCGTCATGCGTGCGCCGCTCCTCTTCGCCCTGTTCTGCACGGTGATGGGGCTCTTCGTCAACAACGAGATCGTGCCGCGCGGGCACCAGATCCGCCGCGACCTCGCCCGCCGCATTTCCGTGGGCGCGGGGCTGGAACTGCTGGAACCGGGCCGCGTCATCGACGACTTCCCGAAGGTGAAGATCTACTTCGAGGAGAAGGAGGGGAACTGGCTGAGGGACCTCATCGTGCTTGACTTCTCGAATCCGCGCGTCGACCGCATGATCACGGCCTCCAAGGCGCTCGTCACGAGCGAGGGGCGCGACGTAGTCCTCGACCTCCACGGCATGACCGTCGATCCGCTGGACGAGAACAACCCCGGCATGGCGCGCGCCACCCGCTTCCAGTACCGCGTGAAGGACGCCCTCAAGGACCGCACCTACAAGCGCCGCGAGAAGGACTTCCGCTTCTTCGAGATCCTCTCCGAGATCCGCCTCGCGAAGGCGGACGTGAAGGATCCCCAGGCGGCGGCCGAGCGGCGCGCGCGCGAAGGGCGCGCGAAGGGGGCCGTCGCCAAGGAGCTGAAGCTCGTGAAGAAGTCCCTGAAGAGCCAGCTCAGCAACCTGCGCACCGAGTTCCAGAAGCGCCTTGTCTTCGCGTTCGCCTCGATCTGCTTCGTCCTCGTGGGCGTGCCGCTCGGCATCCGCGCGCAGCGGCGGGAGTCCTCCATCGGCATCGCGATCGCGCTCGTCACGGCGCTCGGCTACTACCTCGTCGTCATCCTCATGACGAGCCTGGAGAAGAACTACGCGGTGCGCCCGGACCTTCTCATCTGGCTGCCGGTCGTCCTCTGTGCGGCCCTTGCCAGCTACCTCATCCCCAAGAACCTCTAAGGAGCAAGCACCATGTCCGTTTCCATCCACCCCACCGCACTTGTCGACAAAAACGCGCAGCTCGGCGACGGCGTCGAGATCGGCCCCTACGCGAGCATCGGGCCGGACGTGAAGCTCGGCGCGCGCACGGTCGTGCAGCAGGGCGCGATCATCCGGGGCCATTCGACGCTCGGCGAGGACTGCCAGGTCTTCCCCTACGCCTGCATCGGCATGAAGACGCAGGACCTCAAGTACAAGGAGGGCAGCGTCTCCTACGTCGAAATCGGCGACCGCACCGTCATCCGCGAGTTCGCCACGGTCCACCTCGGTACGGCGGACGGCGAGAAGACGGTTCTCGGCAACGACGTCCTCTTCATGGCCTACTGCCACGCCGCGCACGGCGTCGTCCTCGGCGACCACGTGATCTGCTCCAACTCCGTGCAGCTCGCGGGTGACGTCCACATCCAGGACTGGGCGATCATCGGCGGCTGCGCCGCGTCCCACCAGTTCTGCAGCATCGGGCGCCACGCGATGGTGGGCGGCATGTCGAAGATCCGCCAGGACTTCCCGCCGTTCATGCTCGGCGACATGGTGGAGGGTTCGCTCAAGGTGATCGGTCCGAACGTCGTCGGACTCAACCGCCGGGGCTTCCCGAAGGACGTCATCGCCGCCCTCAAGGAGGCGTTCCGCTTCATCTACCACAGCGGCCTCAACCGCTCCCAGGCCCTTGAGCGCGTCGAGAACGACGTCGAACCCTTCGACGAGATCAAGGAACTCGTCCAGTTCTACCGCCACTCCACGCGGGGAGTCTGTTGAGAGATTAAGTGATTAAGTAGTTAAGTAGTTAAGTGATTAAGTGGTTAAGTGGTTAAGTGGTCAACCGGTCGGCTGCTTGGACCGTTCTGAACGAACTCCCCCCACTCACCCAACTTACCCCCCAAAAAAACTTAATCACTTAACGACTTAACCACTTAAAGCCCGTCGGGCGGCTTAATGGTTGCATGAAGAGATGAAAGAGGAAATTCTAGGGACGCCTTTTGCGGGGGCGACGCTTGATTCCCGGCTTGTGAAGCCGGGGATGCTGTTCGTCGCGGTCAAGGGCGAGAAGGTCGACGGGCACGCCTTCATCGACCAGGCGCGCGCGAAGGGCGCGGTGGGGATCGTCGACGGGCGCGAGGAGCTTGCGCGCGTCGCGCGCGCCTACCGCCGCACGCTCAAGGCGACCGTGATCGGCGTGACGGGGTCCGCCGGCAAGACGACGACGAAGGAACTCGTCGCGGCGTTCCTCCGCGCGGGCGGCCTCAAGGTCCACGCCACCGCCGGCAACTTCAACAACGACCTCGGCCTGCCGCTCACGATCCTCAACTGCCCGCCCGATGCCGACATTCTCGTCGTGGAGATGGGGACGAACCATCCGGGCGAGATCCGCCACCTCGTCGGCATCGCCGAGCCGGACGTCGGGATCATCTCCTCGATCGGCACGGCGCACATCGAGTTCTTCGGCACGCAGGACGGCATCGCCGACGAGAAGGGGACGCTCCTCGCCCACCTCTCCGGCTCCCCCGCGCATCCCTCCTTCGCCGTCCTCGCCCGCGAGAACGCGCGCTACGACCGCCTCGCCGCCCTCTGCCGCGTGCCGCTCGTCACCGTCTCGCTCGCCGACCCCGCCGCCGCGCGCTTCGCGGACGCCCTCCGCCTCCGCCTGCCCGGCGCGCACAACGTCTCGAACGCCCTCCTTGCCGCCGCCTGCGCCGCGCGCTTCGGCGTTTCGGAGGCGGCGTGCCGCGCCGCGCTCGCGGACTTCACGCTGCCCGGCGGACGCTGGCGCGTCGTCGCGCGCGGCGGCGTCACCTACATCGACGACACCTACAACGCGAACCCCACCTCCATGGTCGCGGCCCTCGAAACGTTCGCCGCCCTCCCCGTGACGGGCCGCCGCCTCGCCGTCCTTGGCGACATGTTCGAGCTGGGCGACCGGAGCGCCGCGTTCCACGCGCAGGTGAAGGCGCGCGCGAAGGACTTGCCGCTCGACGAGGTAATCTTCGTGGGCGAGCAGTTCGGCGGCCTCGCGCGCGACGCCGCGAAGGACGCGCTCGCCGCCTTCGTCCGCCCCGGCGACGCCGTCCTCCTCAAGGCTTCGCACAGCATGCACCTCGACGAACTGCTGCCATGAATGCGCTCGTCCTCGGAAACGGCCGCAGCGGACAGGCTGCGGCGGAACTCCTGCGGCGCGAAGGGGCGGCCGTCACGGTCCTCGACGGTGCCGACGCCTGGCCCGCCTCCGGCGCGTGGGACCTCTGTGTGACGAGCCCCGGCATCGCCCTCGACCATCCCTGGCAGCGCGCCGCGCGTGCGGCGCGCGTGCCCGTCGTCTCGGAACTGCAGCTCGGCGCGACGCGCTGGCGTGCGCGCGGCGGGCGGATGCTCGCCGTCACGGGGTCGAAGGGCAAAAGTTCCGTCGTGAAGCTCGTCGCGGATGCGCTTCTCCTTGCAGGGACGCCCGCCGTCCCGTGCGGCAACTACGGCACGCCCCTCTGCGCGGTCGTCGGCGACGGGGCGGATCCGCGCCGTACCTGGGCCGTCGTGGAGGTCAGTTCCTTTCAGCTGGAGACGACGTCCCTGCCGCCGGACGCCTTTGCGGCGGCGGCGCTCCTCAACCTCCAGGAGGACCACCTCGACCGCCACGGAAGCGCGGCCGTCTACCACGGCCTCAAGCGCAGACTCCTCGCGATGACGCCCGTGCCGGTCGACGGGAGCGGCGGGGCGCCCGTCTCCGCCCCTTCCGACGCACGTCTGATGGCGGGCTCCTACTTCGACAACCCCGTCCTGCGCGCGAACGGCCTCTGCGCCGTCGCGCTCCTGCGGGCGGCGGGGCTGGACGACGCGCGGATCGCGGCGGGCTTCGCCGCCTTCACCCCCCTGCCGCACCGCATGCAGACCGTCCTCGAACGGGCGGGCGTCACGTGGGTGGACGACTCCAAGGCCACCTCGCTCGCGGCCCTCGCGGCGGGGGTGGGCATGTGCGCGGGCCCCGTCCGGCTGATCGCGGGAGGCCTCCCGAAGGGCGACGACCCAAAATCTGTCATTCCGCGCTTGCGTTCGGGGGTCAAAAAAGTGTATCTTATTGGACGTTGCGCGCAGCAGTTTTCGGACGCATGGCGGGACGCCGTGCCCTGCGAGTTCTGCGGGACGCTTGACCGCGCGGTCGAGTCGGTCCGGCGCGACGCATGTCCTGGCGAGACGGTGCTCCTGTCGCCCGGAACGGCAAGTTTCGATCAGTTTGAAAGTTACGGTGTACGCGGCGACACGTTCGCGGCCCTCGCACGGGAGGGCGCGGAGAGTGTGGACGCGCACGCAAGCAAAAGAGGATGATGACATGAAGGTGCAGAAGCTCGGATTGGTGCTGGGAATGAACATGGCGGCGGCCTGTTTGGTGCTGCAGGGATGCAAGGCGACGCGGCCGGGGACGGACAATCTGCCGCCGCCGGTGGTCGTTCCGGGCCCGGCGACGCGGATTGAGACAATCCCCGCGACGCCGTCCGAGCCGTCGGTGACCGTCACGCCGGAGGTCAAGCCGCTGCCGCCGCCCGCCGTCGCGACGCCGCCCGCCAAGGTCGCGGAGGTCAAGCCGTTGCCGCCGCCGCCGCCCGCGCCGAAGAAGCACCCGAAGGCGGTTGCGCCCGTGGCGGGGGGAAGCACGGTGGTTGTGCAGCGGGGTGACACGCTCTCCGGCATCTGCGTGCGCCATCGCGTGAAGATGAGCGCCGTCGTGGCGGCGAACCCGGGCCTGAACCCCAACCACATCCGCGTGGGCCAGAAGATCGTGCTGCCGGGCGCTGCCGTTGCGGCCGTGGCCGAGAAGCCGGCGGCCAAGGTGAAGCTGGCGGCGGCGGACGCGCCCGTCACCGCCGCGAATACGACGGCTCCCGTCAAGACGAAGTCCGCCTTCAAGGCGTACACGGGCCCCACGAAGACGTACAAGGTCCGCAGCGGCGACTCGCTCGGCAAGATCGCCTATGAGAGCGGCATCACGATCCGCGCGCTCAAGGACCTGAACAAGCTCACCAAGGACTCGATCCGCGTGGGCCAGGAACTCCTGATTCCCGCCGAGAAGGTCGTGGCGAAGCCGGCGGCGAAGGACGCCGGCAAGTCGGCGGCGAAGGCCCCCGACGCCAAGAAGGCCGCAGCGAAGAAGGATGCGAAGGAGCCGAAGAAGGAAGGTGCGGAAAAGAAGGAGGCCGCCGCCCCCGTCGCGGAGACGACATCCCTGTCGAACGCCGTCGAGACGGCGGCCGCCGTTCCTCCGGCCGAGGTGGCGCCCGCTCCTGCCGCCGCCGAGTCGGCCACCCCTGATTCCGCCCCGGCTTCTTCTTCCGCCACCTACACGGCGAAGGAGGGGGATGACATCGTCTCGATAGCCATTGCGTACGGCATCAGCCCGAGCCGCCTGATGGACCTCAACGACCTCAAGGCGGGCGATTCGATCAAGGCCGGACAGGTCCTCAAGCTCCCGGCGGACGCGAAGCCCAGCGCCCAGTAAGGGCGTCTCCCGGTAGGTCCGCTCCGTGCAGCGCGTTCTGACTCTGCTGGGCATTTCCGTTCTCGCATTGCTGGCGTGGGGATTCGTCGTCCTCGCTTCCGCCGGCGGCGGGAACGGAATGCGCCTTTATTCGGACCCCAACCACTTCATCATCCACCAGGCGGTGTGGCTGCTGGTGGCGCTTCCCTTCCTCTTCGCGGCAATCCGCTTCGACTACCACAAGTGGCGGGAGTGGCCGTGGCTGACGATTGGCTTCTACATCGTGATCGTGGCCCTGATGGGGGCGGTGTTCCTCTTCCCGCGCGTGAACGGGTCGCACCGCTGGGTCGTGTTCGGGCCGCTGCGGCTCCAGCCGAGCGAGTTCGCGAAGCTGCTCACCGTGTTCGCCACCGCCGTGTTCCTCGACCGCGCGGGATGGATGGTCGGCAAGTTCTGGCGCGGCGCGTGCCGGGCCGCCCTGATCGTCGCCGTCCCGCTGGGGCTGGCGCTGGCCGAGCCGGACTACGGCGCGACGATGGTGATCGCGCTTGTGGGCGGCGTGCTCTTCCTCGTCTCCGGCATGAAGATCCTCCACATGGTCATCCTCGGCGTGACGGCGGGCTGCGTGATCCTCTCGTTCCTCTCGTTCAACGCCAACCGCATGAACCGCATCCTTTCGTGGGGAAAGGGCATGTTCGTCGACGCGGTGGTGAACGCGACCGGCGCGGCGGTGGTGCTGAGCGACAAGGAGCAGGCGGCCGCGCACCAGGCCGACATGGCGCTCGTCGCGATCCGGAACGGAGGGCTCACGGGGGTCGGGTTCAACAAGTCCTACCAGAAACTCCGCTACCTCCCCGAGGCGCACACCGACTTTATCTTCGCGATCGGCGCGGAGGAATGGGGGCTCGTCTTCTCGCTTTCCCTGCTCGCGCTGTTCGTCCTTTTCTTCGTGTGCGGCATGGTCATCTCCGCGCGCGCGCCGGACCGCCTGGGGCGACTGCTCGCGTTCGGCATGACGTTCCTCATCTTCTTCCAGGCCGTCTTCAACATCGGCGTCGTCACGAAGTGCCTGCCCACGAAGGGGCTTGCGCTCCCGTTCATCAGCTACGGGGGCACGAACCTCATCTCGGCCCTCATCGCGGTCGGCGTCCTTTTTAACGTCGGCCGACAAATCGAGTTGCCAAAACCGCGTCCGAGGAGTACAATATCCCCCGTTTTTCCGAAAGAAGGAGTCTAAAGAATCATGTCTCGTATCTACAACTTCTCCGCTGGTCCCGCCGTGCTTCCCCTGGAGGTCCTGCAGGACGCCCAGAAGAACCTCGTCGACTACAAGGGCTGCGGCATGTCCGTGATGGAGATGTCCCACCGCGGCAAGGACTATGACGCCATCCACCAGGAGGCGATCGCCACGTTCAAGGAACTGTGCGGGCTCGGCGACGAGTGGTCCGTCTGCTTCATCCAGGGCGGCGCGTCCCTCCAGTTCGCCATGATTCCGATGAACTTCCTCGGAAAGGACAAGGTCGCGGACTACGCGAACCAGGGAACATGGTCGAACAAGGCCCTCAAGCAGGGTCAGATGGTCGGCAACGTGAACATCGTCGCCAACTGCCAGAAGGACATCCCCACGCGCATGCCGACGGCGGACGAGTGGACGTGGACGCCCGGCGCGGCCTACAGCCACATCTGCTCGAACGAGACGATCTCGGGCGCCGAGCTTAAGCAGTTCCCGCAGTCCGGCTCGCCGCTCATCTGCGACATGTCCTCCGACATCCTCTCCTGTGCGCGCGACTACAATCAGTTCACGATGTTCTACGCCGGCGCCCAGAAGAACCTTGGCCCCTCCGGCATGGCCGTCGTCGCCATTCGCAAGGACTTCGCCGAGACGGGGTCCAAGACGATTCCGACGATGCTCCAGTACCGCACGTTCACCGAGGAGAACTCGCTCTACAACACGCCGCCCACCTGGGGCATCTACATCTTCGGCGAGACCATGAAGTGGGTCAAGAAGATGGGCAAGGAGAATCTCTTCAGGCTCAACGCCGAGAAGGCGAAGAAGATCTACGACGTGATTGACGCCTCGGGCTTCTACCGCGGCACGGCCGTGAAGGAGTTCCGTTCGAACATGAACGTGACCTGGCGCCTCCCCACGGAGGAGCTGGAGGCCAAGTTCATCGCCGAGGCGAAGGCCGCCGGGATGAGTTCGCTGAAGGGCCACCGTTCGGTCGGCGGCATCCGCGCCTCGATCTACAACGCCTTCCCGATGGCGGGCGTTGACTGCCTCGTGGACTTCATGAAGGAATTCGAGCGGAAGAACGGTTAACCCTCTCCGCTTCCATTCGGTCAAAGGCCTCCCCCTCCGGGAGGCCTTTTCGTTTCCCCACGGGAGGGACGCGCTCCGTCGCGTCCGCCCTCCTTTTTTACCACAGAACACACAGAACGGCCTTCGGCCGGTCACAGAATACACAGAAGCGTTTTTTTCTGGTAGGGGCGGACGTCCTCGGCCGCCCGCCGTCGCAGAAGCGTCGTGGCCTGGTAGGGGCGGACGTCCTCGGCCGCCCGCGTGTCCGTGGCGTCCCCGTGGGCGTCTTCGCGTACGCGGCGCGCCGGGGACGTCGCGCCCTACCATGTGTGTGGTCATGGCGCGGCGCCTGGTAGGGGCGGACGTCCTCGGCCGCCCGCCAGTTGCGACCGTACCACACCATGACCCCCCCCCCATCCTCCGTACGTCTGGCCTCCGGCCGGTCAACACGGAGCGCGCGGAGGCACGAAGACACGGCGAGGAATCTTGAGGTTGGCGTCTGCACGGCTTCATCGTCATCGGAATAGGGAAGCGTGGCTTCCAAGATGGAACGTCAAGACTCTGCGACCTCTGCGCTTCTCTGCGTGAGATGGAACGGACGAGCCGTGACGTGACACTCCCGGTGGGACTGTTCCGAAGTGAAATCTCGTATTCTGTCCTGTCGGTCCGAAGATAAGATTATGGTGCGGAAAATATTCCGTAGCCGTTTTCGCTTTAAGGTTCACAGGGCGAACGGCTAAATGTAAATGGCCGCTTGTTTGTTTTATATGTTGTTATCCGTTTAAATTTTCTGTTGTTTTGTAATTATGTTATTTGCGGTGTGTGCAGAGATTATTACGCACAGAAATCTCATTCATGGTGAGAGGGCTCACTCGAGATACGGCAATAAACCTAAATGTCGCAGTTGGATTCTAGTTTTTAGCCGCAAAGAACGCAAAGATCGCAAAGCTTATCGCGATGGTGGATTATTGCTAGATTTCCAGGCTCATCCTCTATTTTGAGCTTTCACCAATCGGGTGAATTGTGTACAGAACGAACGGCGTGTATAATCAATAAAAACATCACTTCTTTGTGTTCTTTGCGTTTTTTGCGGCAAAAGAAACAAGAAGGGCATTACTCAACTGCGATTTTTAGGATAAATCAGGTTGATTCTCCCCAGTGTGAAAACGAACTCCGATTCGTGTGGCTCTCGCGCGGCCTACGGCTACCCTCCGAAGCAAGCTTCTGCGGCGTATTCCCGCTCCGCAGAATGTTTCTGCCAAAGGTTGCAACATTCGCACTTCACAACCCTGTAAGTGATTGTTTTGTGACGGACTTCTGCGAAGCCAGATGTAGTCTGCGGAGCGGGAATGCGCCGAAGCGGAGCGGAGGGCAGGTCGCCGAAGGCGATCGCGAAGCGATACGCAAGTACCCGCGCGAGAGCATCAATCATCGGCGTTTATCAACCCTTTTTATTGCCGTATCTATAGAAACGAGTGGGCGAGTGATTGTGGGATTTCACTTCGGAACGGTGTCGTGCGGAACTTGGAACAAGGTGGAATGAAAGCAGCGTAGAAGGTGAATGGCGCGCGAAGGATCCGCGCCGAGACGGTGCGCGTACATGACTCGCCGTGTCGCGTGAAATCGTGCGGACGCCAACCTCAAAATCCCTCTCCGTGTCTCCGCGCGCTCCGTGTTGACCGGCCGGAGGCCAGACCGGGGTGAAAATAGTTGAACTCTGCCCTTGACGGAGAAGGGCTAAACAAAGTATGCTTTGTACCATTCCTTGTCGGGAAGGGGTTTCGTAGATCGGCCTTGAGGCGGCCATCCGGGGGGATGGGGCCAAGGGCGGCGGAGTTCTGGGGGACGGGGACTGAGGGATAAGAACACATGCAAGAGTTGTCGATGGCAGAAGCCGCTGGGCGGACCAGGACGGACGTCCTGGTCGATCTTCTTGACGTAGCCGCGAAGGACGACGCCACGGATCCGCTCGTCCTCATCTGCCAGACGCTCGTCAGGAATGTTCCGGCGTTCAAGTTCGTGACGTTCGTCCATGTGGGCGAGGACGTCTGGCACATCCCCTGTGCGCAGCCGGGTTTCCAGGTGCGGCTTGCCCCGCCCGACGTTGAGCTTACGTTCGTCCGCTTCCTGGAGGGCGAACTGGCGGAGGATGAGATCGCCTTCCTGGGGGAGGAACGCCTGCTGCCGTTCATCCCCGAGGACAGCCGGACCCTCTGGACCTGTCACTCGTGCGCGGCTTTTTCCGTTCGGGGCGAGGGGAGTGACAGGGCGATCCTGATTGCCTTTCTCGAAGGCGACTGCCCGTTCGGCGCGCACCTGCGCGCCGACGTGCGGCGGATGGTCGCCGGCCTCGTGTCCGTCTACGGCTTCCTGTGCGTAAACCGTCGGCTGCGGAAGACCTGCGTGGCCGCGCAGGCCTCGGCCCGGCGGCAGTCGCAGACGCTGGAATCGGTGCGCGGCGTCCTGCGGAGCGCGTTTGCCGAGCTGGGAGAACGGGTGCGGACGGACGGGCGACGGTGACGTGGACCGCCCTGCGCGCGCTCGTCGCGCAGGGCGCGCCCGAACTCGTCGCGTTCGCCAACGACCCCGAGATCCGGAACCTGTGCCGGGAGGCCGCGCTCAACGACTCCGGCTTGTCGAACTGGGTGCATGCCGGACTGGACGACGCGCGCGTCAAAGTGCTGGTGGGCGTGCGCGGCTCGAACAAGACGGGGGCCCTGCTGGCGGTGCGGGACTGGCTGCGCGCACGCGGCGTCGAGGAGGCGCGCCTCGTGTCCCTCGATTTCGAAGACGTGCGGTTCCGGCACTTTGCGACGGCGGACGACGTCCTGTGCCATCTGGAGGACCTGCCGCCGTGCGCCGCGCCGCGCTTTCTGTTCCTGGACGAGGTCTGCCGGATCGGACACGCAGCCGAGCTGCTGCGCCGCCTCTCCCGGATGAGCGGCTGGAACGTCTGGGTCGCGTCGTCGACGTCCTGCTTCCTCGGCGAAGGGGACTCCGCCTGCCCCTCCGACCGGTTCTCGGTTCTGCGCGTGTGGCCCAATCCGGGCGGCGTCCGTTCCCGGCAGGTTCTGTCTCGGATCTGGAGCATGATCTTCATGCGGGACATCGCGTACGGCGTCATCCACCCGGACGTGCGGGCGCTGGAGGCGCTGACGGAGTATTTTTCAGACCATCTGGGCGAGGTGAAGACGCTGCGCGAGATCGCGTCGGAGCTGGTCGTGTACGGCCGGCGGATCTCCGCAAACTCGATCCGCGCGTACCGGAAGGAGCTGGAGTCCGTCTACCTCCTGGAGGCCTCGGAGGTCTACGACACATTCGAGCGGTGCGTCGTCAAGAGCGCCGGCGCGCGCATGTTCTGCGCCGACCTCGAACTGCGGGCCTGGCGCTATGGCCCGGCCCCCGAATACGAGGCGTCGCGCGTGGCGCTGAACACGCTCTACCTCCGTCTGCGCCGGACGTACGACAAGGTCTACACGCCGCGCGACAAGAACGCCGACTTCCTGACGCTGGAGCCCGACGGAACGCCGCGCCTGTGGTCGGTGGCATTCGGGAGCGCGCAGGAACAGGCTTTCTTCCACCCCTTCGGACAAAGCAATTGGGGGGGGGGGCATCCTGGGAAGGCGGCGAAAGCGAAAGTAGCCGTCTGAAGGGGCCCGGAGACCGGGAGGGACGCGCCTACCTGTGCGACACGGGAGGGCCGCGCTTGTCGCGGCCGCCTGGATGGGAACGTGAGGGACGCGCCTACCTGTGCGACACGGGAGGGCCGTGCTTGTCGCGACCGCCCAGATGGGAACGGGAGGGCCGCGCCTACCTGTGCGACACGGGAGGGCCGCGCTTGTCGCGGCCGTCTCGTCGGTGTCCGTCTTT
>URIT01000027.1 GCA_900547945.1 uncultured bacterium | reverse complement strand
CAGCTTTCGGTCGCGACAAGCGCGACCCTCCCGGCGCATCGCGCAGCTTTCGGTCGCGACAGGCGCGACCCTCCCGGCGCATCGCGCAGCTTTCGGTCGCGACAAGCGCGACCCTCCCGGCGCATCGCGCAGCTTTCGGTCGCGACAAGCGCGACCACCCTCCCGACGCATCGCACAGCTTTCGGTCGCGACAAGCGCGACCCTCCCGGCGCATCGCACAGCCCCGCGCCGGGGGCGGCGCGGGTACTTCGCGTGCCGAGCCGTACGTGGTGAGCCGTACGTGCCAAGCCGGGGAACAGGCCTTGCGGGGATCAGGCCTTGGCAACCCTGATCTTCGCGGCGTGGCCGTTAAGGTCGCAAGAGGCGGCATCGGGGCATGCGGCGAACGAGAGCGCCGTCGCAAGCGTCTCGGCCTTCACGTAGTCGGCGTACGCCGTGAGCGCGGCCCGGAGGTCGGCATCGACCTCGGCGGTGACGGCGATGCGCTGCGTGACCTCGAAGTCCGCCTCCTTGCGCATCGCCTGCACGTGGCTGACGAACTCGCGCGCCAGGCCCTCGGCGACGAGCGCGGGGGTGAGCGCCGTTTCGAGCCCCACCACGATGGCGCCTTCGGAGGCGACGACCATGCCGGCCTTCGGCCTGCGCGTGACAAGCACGTCCTCGTCCGTCAGCTCGAAGCCCTCCACGGTCGCGGAGCCGTTGAACGCCTTCAGCGCGGCGATGCCGGCGGCGACGGCCTTCATCTTCGGTCCGCACTTCCTGCCGAGCGTCTTGAAGTTCGCCTTGTAGCTCACGTCGCAAAGCGCGGTTTCGTCGGCGATGTAGGCTATCTCCTTGATGTTGAGCTCGTCGAGGATGAGGTCGTCGAGGTGCGTGCCGGCGCCGGCGACGAGAATCTTCGCGAGCGGCTGGCGCACCTTGAGGTCGTTGTCCACGCGCAGCTGGCGGCCGAGCTTGACGATGGTCTGCACGGCGGCCATCTCGCGTTCGAGGGCGAGGTCGCGCGCGCCGGCGCGGGCCGTCGGGAAGTCGCAGAGGTGGACGCTCTCGGGATCGTCCTTGCCCTTCAGGTTGCGGTAGATCGTCTCGGAGATGAACGGCGTGAACGGCGCCGCGACCTTCGAGAGCTGCACGAGCACGTAGCGGAGCGTGCGGTAGGCGTGGAGCTTGTCCCCGTCGTTCTGGCTCTTCCAGAAGCGGCGGCGGCTGCGGCGGATGTACCAGTTCGTCAGGTCCTCGATGAACGCGACGAACGGGCGCACCGCGCGCTGGAGGTCATACTCGTCCATCGCGGCCGTGACGTCGGCGATCAGCGTCTCCATCGAGCTGCAGATCCAGCGGTCGAGGACGTTCGGCGAATCGGGCACCACGACCGCCTCGTCGTGGAAGCCGTCCACGTTCGCGTAGGTGACGAAGAAGGAGTAGGCGTTCCACCACGGGATGAGCAGGTCGCGGAGGATCTGCTTGACGCCGTTCTCGGAGAACTTCAGGTTCTCGGCGCGCACGACGGGCGAGTAGATCATGTAGAGGCGGATCGCGTCCGCGCCGTACGTGTCGAGCATGAGCGTCGGGTCGGGGTAGTTCTTCAGGCGCTTCGACATCTTCTTGCCGTCCTCGGCGAGGACGAGGCCGTTGACGACGACGTTCCGGTACGGGCTCTTCCCGAAGAGCATCGTGCCGAGGAGCATGAGCGTGTAGAACCAGCCGCGCGTCTGGTCAAGGCCCTCGGCGATGAAGTCGGCGGGGAAGAAGGATGCGACGGACGGGGAGAGACCTTCCCGCTCCCCTCCAGCGGAAGAATTTTCCCCCATGTAGTGCTGCTGCGCATAGGGCATGGACCCGCTTTCAAACCAGCAGTCGAGCACTTCGGGCGTGCGGTGGTAGGTCTTGCCGTCCTTCCTGATGACGACCTTGTCGACGAAGTGCTTGTGGAGGTCGGTGACGCGCACGCCGCTCAGGTCTTCGAGTTCCTGGATGGACCCGATGCAGATCATGTCGTTCGGATCGTCGTCGTTGATCCACACGGGGATGCAGCTTCCCCAGAAGCGGTTGCGGGAAATGTTCCAGTCGCGCGCGTCCTTGAGCCAGTTGCCGAAGCGCTTGTCGCCCACGTAGGCGGGCGTCCAGTGGACGCCGTTGTTGTTCGCGACGAGCTGGTCGTGCAGGTCCTCCACCTTCACGTACCAGGCGTCGATCGCGCGGTAGATGAGCGGTGTGTCGGTACGGTCGCAGAACGGGTAGGAGTGGGTGATCGTCGCCTGGTGGACGAGCCGGCCCTCGGCCTTCAGGCGCTTGATGATGTCCTTGTCGCAGTCCTTGCAGAAGCGGCCCGCGTACTCGGGCACCTGGTCGGTGAAGTTGCAGCTCGTGTCAAGGGGGTCGACGAGCGCGTGCATCCCCGCCTCCTGGCAGACGCGGAAGTCGTCCTCGCCGTAGGCGGGGGCGATGTGGACGAGGCCCGTGCCGTCGTCGGTCGTGACGTAGCCGTCGTTCAGGACGCGGAACGCGCCCTCGGCCTTTCTGTCCGCAAAATACGGGAAAATCGGCTCGTAGGACGTCCCCTTCAGCGCGGAGCCCTTGAAGGCGGCGACGCGCTCGTACTGCTCGGCCTTCCTGAAGATGTGCGGCAGGCGGGCCTCCGCCATCACGTAGACGGGGCGCGCGTCGTCCGTGAGGTCGCGCACCGCCACGTAGTCGATGTCCGCGCCCGCGCAGATCATCAGGTTCTCGGGGAGCGTCCAGGGCGTCGTCGTCCAGATGAGGAGGTAGACCGTCGGCTCCTGCGCGAGCAGGTCCTTGAGCGCATCGCTCGGGCGCTCGACCTTCACGCGCACGGTGACGGTTGGATCCTGCACGTCCTTGTAGTTCGAACCTGCCTCGAAGTTCGAGAGCGGCGTCGAAAGCTTCCAGGAATACGGCATGATGCGGTGCGAGCGGTAGACGCGGCCCTGGTTCCAAAGCTGCTTGAAGACCCACCAGATCGTTTCCATGAAGTCGGGGTTCATGGTCTTGTAGTCGTGGTCGAAGTCGACCCAGCGGCCCATGCGCGTGACGGTCTTGCGCCACTCCGAGACGTACTTCAGCACCATCGAACGGCACTGCTCGTTGAACTTGTCCACGCCGAGGGCCTTGATCTCGGGCGTCCCCGAGACGCCGAGCGCGTCCTGCGCGAGCGCCTCGATGGGGAGGCCGTGCGTGTCCCAGCCGAAGCGGCGCTCCACGTACTTGCCGCGCATGGTCTGGTAGCGCGGCACGATGTCCTTGATGGTGCCGGCGAGAAGGTGGCCGTAGTGCGGCAGCCCCGTCGCGAACGGAGGCCCGTCGTAGAACGTATAGCGGTCCTTGCCCCGATTACGGTCGAGGGACTTCCTGAACACATCGGCCTCGGCCCAATACTTGAGCACGTCCTCCTCCATCCGAGGGAACTGGACCTTGTTCGATACCGGCTTGAACATCTCGCGCTGCTCCAATCGATTTACAAAAAACGGCGAGTAGTATAGCATAAGAAAGGCGGCCCGCCAATTGCATTGAGCGGGCCGCCCGTCGTGTATCCCGCACGGCGCCTAGCGGAATTCAACCTCCGCGGGCTTCAGGCCCTTGACGGCGGCCTTCAGCACGATGGGGCCGGATGCGCCCTTGTCGCGCCGCACCACGGCGACGGCCTTGCCGAAGTAGAGCGGATGCGAATCGACCTTCGTGAACGGCTCGTGGGCACGCGGATCGGCGTTGCCGACGGCGAGGATCTTCCCCGGGCCGGTCAGCTCGAACGACACGCGGTCCTTCGCCCACGGGTCGCGCGTCCCCTTCGCGTCCACCACGTCGACCTGCACGAAGACGCACGTCTCGCCGTCGTCCGGCAGCGCCGGGGCCTCGGCGGTGAGCTTCACCGCGACGGGCTTTCCGGCCGTGCGCATCACGGCCTCGCCGATCGCCTTCCCCTCCTTGTAGGCGACGGCCTTCAGTTCGCCCGGACGGTAGGGCACGTCGAACCAGCGCAGACGGTAGCGGTCGCACACGTCGTAGTAGGGGTTGAGCCGGAACGCCTCCGCGCAGTCGCTCACGACGACCTCGCGGATGGACGGCCAGGTCCCCTCCCGGAGGTCGTTGAAGACGACGCGCACGAACCGGGCGCGCACCGCCGCGCCGGCGACGGGCTTCTGCTCCGCGCCGAGCGCCTTCTTCGCGAAGTCGCGCCAGGTCTTGCCGTCGTCGGAGACGCGGACCGTCCAGGCGTAGCTGCCGTCCGCCTGCTCGCCCGAGACGAGAACGGTGCGGAACGCGCGCACGTCGCCGAGGTCGACCTGCCACCAGGCGCCCTTCTGGGGCCCGCTCGCGCACCAGCGCGTACCGTTTTCGCCATCGACCGCGTGGGACGGGGCGTTGACCCGCTCGCCGCGCCGCTCGACGCTGCTCGCGTTCACGGGCTTGCCCGCCGCGAGGTTCACGGGGCGCTGCACCACGCCCTTCCGCCGACGGCCGAGCGAGGTTCCGTTCAGGAACAGCTCGGCCTCGTCGCCGTCCGTATAGACGTAGACGGGGACGGTGGCGGGCGCGTCGGCCTTGGACGCGGGATCGGGCCAGTTCCAGTGCGGGGTGATCTGGACCGTGTGGTCCTTCTTGTTCCAGTGCGAACGGTAGATCCAGTAGCGTGCCTTCGGAAGGCCCATCAGGTCCGCAATGCCGAAGTAGGAACTGCGCGCGAGTTCGCCCTTCTTGAGGTCCTTCATCATCGGGAACTGCTTGTCCTGCACGTAGGGCGTCGGCTCGCCGAGGTAGTCGATGCCCGTCCAGACGAACTCGCCCGCGCAGTAGCGGTCCTCCTCCATGCGCGCGAACTCGACGTCCGGGATGTCGCTCCACGGCGCGGCATTGTGCTCGTAGGAGCCCACCTCGCGCCGCGCGACGGCGTAGTCCGTCTTCGACGAAGCCGGCGGCTGCTCGAAGAAGCCGCTACTGCTGAGCGCGCTCGCGCTCTCGGAGTAGACGACGGGCTTGTCGGGGTGGCGCTCCTTGACCTTGCGGTACTGCGCGCCGTAGTTCCAGCCCGTCAGGTCCAGCTCCGCGAACATGCCCGTGTCGACGGCCACGCCGTGGCAGCAGCCGATGCCGACGGGGCGCGTCGGGTCAATCTCGCGGATCGCGGTGCGGAAGAGGCGGAAGCGTTCGGCGCTCATGCCGTCCTGGACCTTCGGGTCCTTTCCGTGCCAACCCCAGCCGTTCGGCGTGATCTCGTTGCCGATCGACCACACGACGACGCTCGGGTGGTTGCGGTCGCGGCGCGCGAACGCGCGCAGGTTCTCCGCCACGTAGTCCTCCAGGTTCTCGTCCTTCCGACGGCCGCTCGTGCCGTCCCACTTGTCGAAGCATTCGTTCCAGACGACGATGCCAAGCTCGTCGCAGAGGTCCAGCACCTGCGGGTCGCAGGCGTTGTGGCTCGTGCGGAGGGCGTTCGCGCCCATGTCCTTCATGACCATCAGCTGGCGGCGCATGACGCTGCGGTTGAAGGCCATGCCAAGGGGACCCATGTCCGAATGGAGGTCGACGCCGTTGAGCTGCACGCGCCGTCCGTTCAGGTGGAAGCCGTCGTCCGCCGTGAACTCCGCCGTGCGGATGCCGAAGCGCACCGTCTCGGCGTCCAGCGTCCCCTTCACCCGCACGCCGATCTTCGCCGTGTAGAGCGCGGGGTTCTCGACGTCCCAGAGGTGCGGGTTCGCCACCTCCAGGTCGAAGACGAACGCGGCCCGGCCCTTCGCCTCGATCCGCTTCGCTCCGCCCGCCTTCGCGTCCGCGCCTTCGAGGCACACGCCCGCATCCACCGAAACGGCCCTGTCGAGGCGGTTCGTGACCTCAAACGCCACGCGCACGCTCGCGCTTTCCCGCGCGACGCCCGGCGTCGTCACGAACGCCGTCCCCGGGGCGACGTGGACCGCCGGCGCCGCGACGAGCCGCACGGCCCGGTAGATGCCCGCGCCCGGATACCAACGCGAATGGTGGTCGCGCGTGTCGGCGCGCACGGCGAGGACGTTCTCCCCTTCCCGCACGAACGGCGCCACGTCCACGCGGAAGCCCATGTAGCCGTAGTTCCACCCACCCGCGTAGGAGCCGTTCACGTAGACCTCCGGACGCGCCATCACGCCGTCGAATTCCAGCCAGAGCGCGCCGCCCGCCTGCACGTCGCGGGCCGTCTCCGCCGCGACCGCGAATGTGCGGCGGTACCAGCCCACGCCGCGCCAGGGCAGCTTGCCCGAACCGCCGTAGGTCTCCGGGTCGAACGGCCCCGAGATCGCCCAGTCGTGCGGCACCTCGACCGTCTGCCACGCCGCGTCGTCGAAGTCCGCCGCAGCCGCCTTGAGCGTGCCGCCTGCATCCTTCGTGAACCGCCAGCCGTCGCCGCAGAGAGACGTCGTCCGCCGTGCGTTCTCCGTCTCGTTGCATCCCGTCAGCGCCGCAGCCGCCACCAGGCCGACCGCCGCGCAGAATGATCTCATCCGCATACGTTTCTCACCTTTCCGTTCCGTTGTTTCAAAAGACTCAACCGCGCCAGGGCCAATGGCCCGTCTCCTGTAGGATCATGACAACCAGATAGCCGATGAAGAGCCCCCCCCAGAGGACGCCCTCCCAGCGGACGATCCGGCCGGGTTCGGCCGGTCGGCGCCAGTTGAAGCCGAAGACGAAGAGCAGCGCCGACGCGACGAACATCGCCGGCAGGTCCCGCGACACGATGTAGTGGCTGTAGCCGCCGAACGGCGAGACCGTTCCCGCCACCCCCACCACGGCGAGGGTGTTGAAGAGGTTCGACCCCACGATGTTGCCGATGACGAACTCGTGTTCGCCGCGCCGCGCGGAGGCGAGCGCGCTCGCAAGTTCCGGCAGCGACGTGCCCGCCGCGACGATGGTGAGCCCGATCAGGAGCGGCGAGACGCCCAGCACGTCGCGCGCGAAGTCCACGCATCCCCACACGAGGACGTGCGACGAGGCAACGAGCAGCCCCAACCCGGCGACGAGCAGCGCGAAGTCGCCCCACCGCACGCGCGGACGCGCCACGGGCGCCTCCGTCCCGGCGGCGTCCGCCGGCTTCTGCCCCTTCACCTGGTCGAACCAGCAGTAGAGCGGCATGATCAGGAGAAAGGCGACCAGCAGCATGACGCCGTTCACGCGCTCGAAGGCCATGTCCCGCACGAGGAAATAGGAAAGCGCCGTCACGCCCAGCAGAAGCGGCACGCCGCAGAACGAGACGGACGGCTTCACGACGATGGGCGAGATGAACGCCGTCACGCCCAGGATGATCCCCAGGTTGAACGTACACGACCCATAGGCGTTGCCGAGGGAGAGGTTGGACTGGTCGGAGAGGGCCGACAGCACCGAGACCGCCAGCTCCGGCGCGCTCGTTCCGAACCCGATGATGACCATGCCCACGATGAGCGGCGAGACGCCGAACGCCCGCGCGAGGCGCGCCGCCGCCTCGACGAACCGGTCCGCGCTCCAGGAGAGCGCGACGAGCCCGCCCACGATGAACGCGAGCGACAGCCAAACAGAAATGTCACGGTTGATGCTGAGGTCGAACATGTCAGACCTTCTTTGTCTGGATGGAATGCGTGAGGGCCGCGTCGAGGGCCGGGAGTTTGGCGTGCTGGACGAGCTTGAACGGCAGCTGCAGACCGAGCGGCCGCAGGAAACGCATCATGCGGCCCGACCGCACGTGGACCTCGCCCGGCACGCGCCCCCAGGCGACCACCGCGTCCAGCAGCCGCTGCGCGTGCCCCTCCCACAGGCGCTTCAATCCATTCTCCTTGCCGTCCACCGACAGTTTCTCCCAGACCATCCGCTCGCCCGTCGCCACGTTCACCGCCGCGAGCAGGTAGAGGAAGCGCGGACGCGGCTCCTGCGTATGGTAGGCGGGCACCAGCACGAAATCAATTTCCCAGACCTCCTTCGGGAAGACGGGCAGTTCCTTCGCCTTCGTACACACGCGCCGCGACAGCACGACCTGTTCGGTCTGCTGGACGGCCTCCCCCGGCAGCAGGAACGGCCCGTCCACCCACACGCCGTCCACCACCTCCTTGCGCGCGAACATCGCCTTCTTGTCCATGTACGCGAGCGGAAGGTCCGGATTCTCCTCCATCCGCAGCAGCAGGCCATAGCACTCCAACAGGAGCGGTGCCAGCACCTTCCGCTCGTCCGGGGAGGGCGGCAACGGCACGTATCCGGGTTCGTAGGAGAAGAGCTCCACGTCGCCGTTCTTCAGCCCCACCGCTTCGTAGTGGCGGAAGTCGACCGGACCCGTCTCCACGCCGAAGTCGCGCACCTGCCGCGTGATCATGAAGTCCCGGAACGTCGCGAAACCGGGGAAAAGCAGCAGACGCCCGGCCACGGGCCCCGCGTTCTTCCGCTCGTCCACCGCCGTCACCACAAACGGCTCCGCGCTTGTCTGCGGCACAAGCGCCCAGTTGTGCTTCGCGGCCCGCCCCCAGGGGTTCAGCGCCGCAAGGGCGCGCGTTATCTCGTATGGATCCGTCTTGTCCATCTTTTTCATCGCCCGCCATTATACCATAGATTCGTGGGGGATGAGAGACAACGCCCCAGACTCCGGGGGAGTCCAGGGCGTCGTCGCGGTCACAGCCAATGCGATGAACCCGAACTAGGCGCGCGGATTGTTGTGGTAGACCGTGTGGAGCAGGTGGTGCGCCTTCTCCGAGCCGGGCTCGCCAAGGAACTCCTCGTAGAGCTTCTTGATGTCGGGGTTCTCGTGCGAGAGGCGGCAGGGCTTGCCGGCGTCCTCCGCGTAGAGGCCCTCCATGCGGCGCTCCAGCGTGCCCTTGCGGTCCTCGCGGATGTAGGGCTGGCCGCCGCCGTTGATGCAGCCGCCGGGGCAGGCCATGATCTCGATGGCCTGGAAGCGGTTGCGGTCGGCGCGCACCATGTCGAGCACCTTGCGGGCGTTTCCGAGGCCGGAGGCGATGGCGACGTTCACCGTCATGCCGGGGGCGACCTCCACCTTCGCCTCCTTCACGCCGTCAAGACCGCGCACCGCGCGGAAGTTGATCGCGTCGCCGGCGAGGTTCTCGCCCGTGAGCATCGTGTGGACGCTACGGAGGGCCGCCTCCAGCACGCCGCCCGTCACGCCGAAGATGACGCCGGCGCCGGTGGACTCGCCGAGCGGGCTGTCGTACGCCTCGTCTTCGAGGTTCGCGAGGTTGACGCCGGCCTCGTGGAGCATCGCGCCGAGCTCGCGCGTCGTGACGACGTAGTCGACGTCCCACACGCCGTTGGGGGCGAACTCGGGGCGCGCGGCCTCGTACTTCTTCGCCTGGCACGGCATGATGGAGACGACCACGAGGTCTTCGGGCTTCACGCCGATCTTCTCGGCGTAATAGGTCTTCGCGATCGCGCCGAACATCTGCTGCGGGCTCTTGCAGCTCGACGGGATGTCGAGGAGGTCCGGGTAGTGGTGCTCGAGGAAGTTGATCCAGCCGGGACAGCAGGAGGTGAGGATCGGCAGGTTCTTCCCGGCCTTTACGCGCTCGACGAGCTCGTGGCCCTCCTCCATGATGGTGAGGTCGGCGGAGAAGTCCGTGTCGAACACCTTGTCGAAGCCGAGGCGGCGGAGGCCTGCGACGAGCTTGCCCGTGACGGGCTCGCCCGGCTTGAAGCCGTATTCCTGGCCGATGGCGACGCGCACGGCGGGGGCGGTCTGCACGATCACGGTCTTCGTGGGGTCGTTGATCGCCTTCCAGACGTCCTTCACGTAGCTCACGCCGACGATCGCGCCGACGGGGCAGACGTTGACGCACTGGCCGCAGAACGTGCAGCTCGAGTCCGCGAGCGGGATCATCGAGGCCGTGCCGACTTTGGCGCCGAAGCCGCGGCCGTTGCCCGTGAGGGCGCCGACGGTCTGCACCTTGTTGCACACCGTCTCGCAGCGGCGGCACATCACGCACTTCGAGAGGTCGCGCATGATGGCGGCGGACTTGTCGACGGGGAACTGGTTCATCTCGCCCCGGAACGGGATCTCGCGCACGCCGAACTCGGCGGCGAGCTTCTGCAGCTCGCACTCCTGGTTCTTCGCGCAGGTGAGGCACGTCTGCGGATGGTCGGAGAGGAGCAGTTCGAGAACGGTGCGGCGCGCCTTGAGGGCGCGGTTCGAATTCGTCCACACCTCCACGCCGTCGCGGGCGAGCGGGGTCGCGCAGGCCGGCACGAGGATCTTGCGCGGGCCGCGGATGCCGGTCGCCTCCACGAGGCAGAGGCGGCAGGAGGCGGGCTTGTTCGCCGTGCCGCACCCGACGTCGGGGCAGTAGCACAGCGTCGGGATATGGACGTTGATCTTGTTCGCCGCGTCGAGAATCGTCGAGCCGGCGGGCACTTCGACCTTGGTGCCGTTGATGATGACGGTTACATTAGCCATAATAAATCCTTTCGAGGGGGGTTCGGGGGAACCGGGGTTCCCCCGTCCTTTGCGGTTTCTTCCCCCGTCCCTTGCGGTCTCACTCCTTGACGATGGCCTTGAACGGACAGGCGGTGATGCACGCGCCGCACTTGATGCACTTCTTCACGTCGATGACGTGCAGCTGCTTGACGGTGCCCGCGATCGCGTTGACCGGGCAGTTGCGGGCGCACTTCGTGCAGCCCTTGCACTTGTCCGTGATCTTGAGCGTGTAGAGCTTCGTGCAGGTGCCGGCGGGGCACTTCTTGTCGCGCACGTGGGCGATGTACTCGTCCCGGAAGTAGCGCAGCGTGGAGAGGATCGGGTTCGGCGCCGTCTGGCCGAGGCCGCAGAGCGCGGTGTCCTTGATCGTGTTGGCGAGGTCCTCGAGCTCCTCCAGCATCTCCTCGGTGCCGTTGCCGTCGCAGATCTTCTCCAGCATCTCCAGCATGCGGCGCGTGCCGATGCGGCAGGGCGTACACTTGCCGCAGCTCTCGTCCTTCGTGAAGCCGAGGTAGAACTTCGCCATCGCGGGCATGCAGTCCTTGTCGGAGAGGACGATCATGCCGCCGGAGCCCATCATCGAGCCGATCTTGCCGAGGTTCATGTAGTCGATCGGCGTGTCGAGGTTCTCGGCCGTGATGCAGCCGCCGGACGGGCCGCCCGTCTGCACCGCCTTGAACGCATGGCCGCCGGAGATGCCGCCGCCGATGTCGTAGATGATCTCGCGCAGGGTCGTGCCCATCGGCACCTCGACGAGGCCGACGTTGTTGACCTGGCCGGCGAGCGCGAACACCTTCGTGCCCGCGTTGCCGCTCACGGTCTTCGTCCAGTTGCCCTTCTCGTCCGTCTCGGTCTTCCAGTTGCCGATCTGGGCGTACCACTTGGCGCCCTTCACGAGGATCACGGGGATCGACGCATACGTCTCCACGTTGTTCACGTTCGTGGAGCAGCCCCAGTAGCCGCCGCCGATGTTGGCGGGGAACGGCGGCTTCGTCGTCGGCTCGCCGCGCTGGCCTTCCATCGAGTGGATGAGGGCCGTCTCCTCGCCGCAGACGAACGCGCCGGCGCCGAGCTTGATCTCGATGTCGAAGCAGAAGTCCGTGCCGAGGATGTTCTTTCCGAGCAGACCGACTTCGCGCGCCTGGTCGATCGCCATCTGCAGGCGGCTCACCGCGAGCGGGTACTCCGCGCGGATGTAGACGAGGCCGTGCTGGGCGCCGATCGCGTACGCGCCGATCGCCATCGCCTCGATGACGCTACTCGGGTCGCCCTCCATGATCGAGCGGTCCATGAACGCGCCCGGGTCGCCCTCGTCGGCGTTGCAGACGATGTACTTCTCGTCGGCCTTCACGCCGGCGGCGATCTTCCACTTGAGGCCGGTGGGGAAGCCCGCGCCGCCGCGCCCGCAGATGCCCGAGTTGAGCACTTCCTGCACGACCTCCTCGGGCGTCATCGAGGTGAGCGCCTTCGCGAGGCCCTGGTAGCCTTCGTTCGCGATGTAGTCTTCCAGCGACTCGGCGTCGATGAGGCCGCAGTTGCGGAGCGCGATGCGGTGCTGCTTCGCGTAGAACGGCATCTTCTCGTAGTCGTGGATCTTCGCCTTGAGCGTGGGCTCCACGTAGAGGAGGCGCTCGACGACCTCGTGGCCGACGATGTGCTTCTGCACGATCTCCTTCGCGTCGTCCGGCGTGACCTGCACGTAGAAGACGTTGTCCGGCATGACCTTGACGATCGGGCCCTGGGCGCAGAAGCCGAAGCAGCCCGTCTGGACGACCTTGACGTCCGCCTCAAGGCCGGCCGCGCGGATCTCGTCGCGCAGGTTCGCCATCAGCGTCTGGGAGGCCGAGGCGTGGCAGCCCGTACCGCCGCAGCAGAGAATGTCCTTCTTCTTCGAGTCGATTTCGCCGTGTGCGACGAGGCGGAGGGCCAGCTTGCCCTTCGCGGCCTCGAATGCGGCGTCGAGATCGGCCTTGCTCGTGATCTTGTTCATGGAAGCGCTCAGCCTTTCGCCTTGTATTCGTTGATGATTTCGACGGCCTTTGCGGGCGTCACCTTGCCGTACACCTGGTCGTTGACCATCATGACGGGCGCGAGTCCGCAGGCGCCGACGCAGCGGAGGGCGCTCACGGAGAACAGGCCGTCCGCCGTCGGATGCGTGTCGGCCTCAATGCCCAGCACGCGCTCGATCTCGCGCAGCACGCCCTCGGACCCCTTCACGTAGCACGCCGTGCCGAGGCAGACGTTGATCACGTACTTGCCCTTCGGCTTCGTGGTGAAGTAGTTGTAGAAGGAGACGACGCCCGACACGGCGCTCTCGGGGATCGCCATCCTCGCGGCCACATGCTGCTGCACCTCGCGCGGCAGATAGCCGAAGATGTGCTGCGCACGATGAAGGATCTGGATAAGGCGCCCGCGCCGCCGTTCATCGGTCAGGTCCAGTTCAAGACCATCGATGAATGCGTCGAGCTCGGCATACTTCCCGGCTACGGCCGGCGAGCAGTTTTCGCACATGTGACGTGTTCCTTTGATTGGTTGGAAATTTGAAGGATGATTATCGCACAAGGCCCGCTTGTTAGGCAACACTAATTTGAACGCGAAGAACACCCGAACGCCCGCGTGGTCGCCCGACGCAGCAGCCAAGCGCTCATCTGGCCGCAGTCGTCGTTGCCGCAGAGGCCATCGGGGGCCGGGCGGTAGAAATCCCTCAGGATGCGGCGGACGATTCTCTCGCCCTTTTCAGGGCGCCCCACCAAGCGGTAGAGCTCCGGCACGTGGTGGCACGGTTCGTTGCCGTGCGAATAGTCGCCGATCAGGCCCGTGATGTCCTGGCCGTAGTGGCGCGGCGCCTGCGGGCAGAGCGTTCCGGCGAAGAAGGCGTCCAGCCGCCGTTCGAAGGCCTCCCGTCCCCCCATCGCGCCGACCAGCCATTCAGGGCGGTGCAGGACGTGCCAAGCATACTGCAGGGCGCTGCCTTCCGTGTAGTCCGGCGTCGCGGCCGCGTCCGCCGGGTCGAAGGGCGTGCGCCAGTTCCCCTTCGTGTCGCGTCCCCGGAAGCAGAGCGTCGCGCGGTCGAAGAGGTTCGTGAAGTTCCAGCTCCGCCGCTCGAAGAACGCCGCGTCCGCGTCCTTGCCGAGCGCGCGGGCGAAGCGGGCCGCCTGGTCGTCGTCATACGAACACTCCAGCGTGCGCGACACGCTCTCGCGTCGCACCACGTCGAACGGGAAATACCCGTATCGGTCGTAGACCGCCCAGTCCGTCCGGCGCGGATAGACCTTCCCCGCGCCGGGACGCGCCTCGTCCGTGAGCGTCGCCCGCACGGCGGCGTAGGCCTTCTCCACATCGAAGCCGCGGAAGCCATGGAGGTAGGCGCCCACGATCACCGGAACCGCGTGGGAGCCGATCATGCAGTTCGTCTCGCGCCCCCACAGCTCCCAGCGCGGCAGATAGCCCCATCGGTCGTAGTGGTCGAGGAGCGACCCGATGAACGCATCCACGAGTTCCGGTACCAGCCGCTCGTAAAGCGGATGGGCGTCCCGGAACGTGTCCCACAGCGAGAACGTCGAATAGCGCGGCGGCTCGTCCACGTCCGAGATCACGTTGGGCTGGATCAGCAGATGGTAGACGCCCGTGAGCGCGGTTTTCCGCTCGTCGGGGTTCAGGCCCGAGACGTCCAGGCGCGCCAGGTACGTCTCCCACTCCGCGCGCGTCTCGGCCACGCGCCGGTCGAAGGGCACGTCGCACTCCGCCGCGAAGTTCCTCCGGGCGCCTTCGACCGAGCGGGACGAGAGCGCGATCCTGACCTCGACGCGCGTGCCGGGCGGGAAGTCGGCGACGAAACGCGGCCCCTTGTCGCCCGCCCGGCGCGGCAGTTCGCGCAGCGCGGTCGGCGCGGGGGCCAGATCCACGACATACCCGATGTCGCGCGGCGCGAAGACCTCCGAATGGTTGAAGCCCTCCAGCCGGTTCGCCGCCACGCGCGCGACGCGGCAGGTGGTCGTCAGGAGCGGCAGATACTCCTTCTGCCGGTAGAGTCCGTAGGGGAAGTCGAAGAAGAGGCCGCACGGCTTCCCCGCCGGGAAGGAAATGCGATAGTGGGCCAGACGGCGCCCAGCGGCGACCTCGACGCGCGTCCCGTCCGCAAGCCGCACGTCGTAGAGGCCCAGCCTCGCCTTTTCGTCGCGCTTGTCGAAGGGCGCCGCGACGTCCGCCGGCACGGGCGGCAGCCCCCCCGTGAACGGCAGGAAGGCGACATCGCCAAGACCGGCCTGTCCGGTTCCGTTGAGATGCGTCTGCGAGAACCGCCGGATGACCCGGTCGTCCCCGGCATAGCCCGAACAGTAGCGCCAGCTCCCGTTGCCCGTGTCGGGCGAGGGCTGGACAAGGCCAAAGGGACGGCACGGCCCCGGGAACGCATGTCCCGTCCCGACCGTCCCGATCATCGGATCGACCGCATCGGCCAGGTCGCCCCGCCCGCCCGACGCGGCGGCGGCCGCCGCCAGAAGCCCCCACCCAATCAGAGATCTCAGAACCATAGCGAGAATCAGTTCTCGGGATCGTCGATGCGCGACACCGACCAGAAATCGGCCACGGGGATCTTCCGCTCCGGCCCGCCGCCCGCGCGCTTCAACGTCAGCGTCCAGGCCCCCCAGACGCCGGCGTTCCCCGCCCTCCGGGGCGAGGCGGCCAGCGACAGGCTCCAGCCTGGCTGTTTGTTGATCGTGGCGAAATCCAGCGTCTCCGCGCGCGACGTCCCCGCGAGGCGCCCCTTGGCCAGCACCAGCGGGCCGCGCATGATCTGCGCGGCCGCCGTGCGGCGGACCAGGCCCTTCATCTCCGGCGTGTTGTAGCACATGAACCGCTTCGTATACCCTTCCGGCTTGCGCGTGTCGAGGTCCGTCACGGTGTCGATGTCCTCAACGTCCGGCGCTTCGGACCAGACGACGCGCGGCGGCATCGCCAACAGCACCTTGAACGTCCGCTCGCCCTTCGGCACAGCGATCTCCACGCGGCCCGAGGCGGGGCGGAGCGTTTCCCCGTCAACCGCCAGCCCCGCCGCCCAATACGGCACCCGGAGGCGCAGACGCCCCGCCCGCGCCGCGACCAGGCGGAGGCGGAAACTCTCGGAGGCGGGATAGTTGCCACGCAGCTCGATGCGGGCGTCCGGAAGCTCGATGTCCGCGTCGGAATAGAGGTTGACGTCCCAGCAGCCGTCCCGCGACACATCCGCCACCGTCTCCGCCCAGTCGTAGAACGTGCGGAGCATGTTGTCCGGGCAGCACTGGTGGAGCGTCATGCCCGTCTGGGGCGGCGCGCTCACATGGCGCGTCCCATGCGAGCGGACAATGTGCGCCCCCCAGGCCCCGTCGTACGAGACGCCCGCCAGAAAGGCGTTGTAGAACGCCTCCTCGATGCGGTCAAGGTACTTCGTCTCGCCCGTCAGCCGCCAGAGCTCGCGGTTGAGGCGGATCCAGTGCGTGACGTCGCAGAGTTCGGTCATGCCGTTCACATGGTGTTTCGCGTAGAGGAAGTGGTCGAAGTAGCCCGCCGCGCGCATGGGGTTGAGCTCTTCCCGGTCGAGGTGCCCCCAGAACGCCTCCACGGCCCGGAGCGCGCGGGCGTTCCCCGTCGCGCGGTGGTAGTCCGCCACGCCCTCGAAGTAGCTCATCATCTCGTAGGCCTTCGCGAGGTGCATGGGCTTGCGGAACCAGGAGACGACGGGACGGTCCGACAGGGCGTCGTGGACGAGGTTGACGTCCGGCTTCGGCTCTTCGCGCACGTCCGTCACGCGGACGATGAAGTCGGCCAGCTCGCGGTACTGCGCCTTCGGGACGAGCCGGTTCAGTTCCAGGAGCGGACGGAGAATCGACATCGACGAGATCCCGGCCCACGACCCCGTCTGGTCGATCGTGACGTCCAGCCGCTTCAACTGCGCGACCAGATGGTCCGCCATCTTCTCGGCGGCCTTGAGGCATGCCGCATCGCCGGTCGTCCGGTGAAGTTCGACCAAGGCCCAAAGCGTGTACTTCTGACCCCAGATGTTGTGGCACCAATGCTTCTCGTAGTCGGGCGACGTCGGGTTCTGGCGCAGGAAGTCCTGCTTCCGATACGTGGAGAGGTAACCGTCCGGCTTCTGGTACGCCACGATGAACCGACGCGCCTTGTCCCGGCACCAGGCCGCCAGCCGCGCATCCTGCGTGTAGCGGATCGCCCCGGCGTAGCAGAGCATCGTCTTGCCCCAGTACTCGCCCTGCCAGCCGACATGGCCGTCCGCGTCGTCCCAGTGCGTCGCGAAGGCCCGCTCGGCCTCGTCGTAGACCGCCCCCTGCGCATGGTCGGAGAAGACGCGTGCGTTCAACGAGGATTCCAGTAGTTCGCCGGGACGCCCCAGGAGCCGGACACGTCCCAGTTCGACGGGCGTCAAGGCATCGCCCCACAGTGTACAGGCCCCCGCAAACGCCATCACCGCCATCATGCCATGTTTCATGTCCATCGTCCCGTTCCTCCTCACTTGATGATCAGGGCCAGCCCCCTGCGTGGTTTTAGTATAACCGCATGCACGCTCCGATGAACCCGGACCGTTTCGGGGAGGTCAAAGGCCATGCGTGCAAATTGTGCGTCGGAGATGCCCTCCCCGTCGCCCGTCACCTCCAGCACCGTAACCGGCACAGCGAGCCGTCCCGTCAGGCGGATCGTGGGCGTGACGTTTTCGGCATCCTCCAGCTTTCGGCACGCGACGAGCGCGAAAGGGAACGTCGCTTCCGACGTCGCCCGCACCTCGATGACCGTCTGCCCTCGGGGGCGGAACATCCCCTTCACGCGGACGCCCGAATTGGTCCCGGCGAAGACCAGCCTGTTCTCACCCGCCCCGGATGAATAGCAGACATCCAACTGCTCGTTGACGGTGAGCGCCGCGTTCGAAACGACAAGGCTTCCATTGGAGCCGTTGTCGCCGACGATGACCCGTTTGAGCGTTGCCGACGCCCCTCCCGAGAACGTCGCGCACGATCCGTCCGCCTCGGCCGTCGTGCCGATCACGAGATAATGCGCCGGCGCGAAGACCGTCGCATCATCGACCGTCAGTGTACAGCGCGGGGCCGCGTAACCGATCGTGATGCGGGGGTTCTGTTTTCCCGCCCCCAGAACGACCTCCGCCCTGTTCGTGACGGAAACGGCACTCTCCGCCGCGCTCGCGTTCCTCCCCACCAGGATGGCCAGATTCGTCGCGTTCACCACGCCGCCGTTGGCGACGGTGAAGACGCTTGCATGTCCTCCCAGGCCCACGACGCCGACGGCGTTCGCCTCGTCCACGCAATTTGTCATGTCGAGGCATCCCTCGATCCGCAGAACGTTGCCCGCCGCCGTCGCGGAACGTCCCAGGTTGAAGCGGAACCCCTTCGCGCCATCGGCGACGAGACGCCCGCCCCTGAGCACCGCTATTTCGTTGCCACAGGCGGCGTAGCCCGCTCCCGTGGCGTCATCTTTTCCATACCCCGCTTCGACCACACCGTTGTCCTGAATGACGAGGCAACCGCCGTCTCCAATCTCGACACGGTTCTCCACGGCCTTCCTGACGCCCAGGCGCAGGTTCCGGACGGTCAACTGGCTTTCCCCATCCATGACGCGGACGCAATTCCCCGAAACGGACGACAGGACCGGATCGCCGCTTCCCCGGTCATACCCGACATACAGGTTTGCGGTCGACAGCCTTCCCCCCGTTATGACCTCAAGGAAATTACCGTCGGACGCCTTTCCCAGATACAGGGTGTTTCGGGGAATCTCCACCGACGCGCCGCCATTGACGCGAAGGACATTCCCCTCGCTTGAACGCCACTTCGTCGCCACATAGTCGTTGTACTGAAGCCCTCCGACTTCCACATCGTTGGATATGCTGCCCACCGCTCCGTCGGCAAAGGTGACGACATTGCTCGGCTGCATCCATCCGAGCCTGAACGGATCGTTTTCCGCCAGCACATAGCGGCTTCCCCGTCCCGTAACGGTCAGGGAATTCTCCTTCCCCGCATCGTTGTACCAATACGTGCCAAGCGCAATCTGCCCGACGAGCGTTCCCCCGTTCCGAACGAGAATGGCGTTGCCTCCCGTGTTCTGACCGATGGCGATGTACCGGTTGTTTCCCGTGCCACGCGCGCCGCGAAAGACGGCATCGGAGCCGTCGACGACCAGGGTGACGTTCTTGTCCTGCTGATCGCCCAGGAAAACGCGCTCGGGGGCCAGCGCATCGGGGTCGATGCCGAACGTTCCGCTCCGAAGCGTCAACACCGTGCCGATTCCGCCAAGAGTAAAGCGGGAAGACAGGTAACAGGTCTTCCCAGCCCCGAGATCCAGCGTATTGTCCTTTGTGATCGACATCCGATAAAACGTGCAGGAAGAGGCTCCGAGGCCGAGCGCATTCGGAAGCGTCACATTCAGCGTCGCCGTTTCGGTCTCGCCGGGTAGCGTGCCGCCCCAGTTGGCCGCGTCGTCCAAGTTGCCATTGCCCGCGCCACCCGTCCATGTCGAACCTGCAAGGACCGAAAGGATTCCGGCGCACGCCCACCCACTCATCAGCGGTTTGATCTTCATCGTCTGCTCCAATCTCATGGTTCCCGGTCAACGCCACATCCGCCCGCCGGACTGCGGCACCACGCCCTCGGAGTCCCGCACGGGGTAGGGCCCGCGCCCGACGTCGGACGGCGTGTAGTTGAGTGGCCATCCCTCCGATGGCTGTTCGAAGAAGGTTTCGCGGATCGCCTCGTACAGCCCGAAGCCAAATTCAGCGTTCGGCTCGGCATAACTCCCCTCCCCCCACTCGTTGAGGGGCGCAAGGCAGAACCGGCGCACGCCGGTCTTCTCGCCAAAGCACTTCGCCGCCTCGCAGAGTTCACGGAACCGCGCCACGTCCTTCCCCTCGAACGCTCGGCCGTCGTTCCACGGATGGTCGTCCCATCCCGTTGACAGGTTTGGCAGGTGGCGAATGTCCGGCACACCGCACAACGCTTCCCAATGGTGCGCGCTGGAGGCCACCACGTCGGCGTAGGCGCCCCGTTTCCCGACCAGCCGCCGTCCGCCCGTTCCCAGATAGTGGTACTGCGTCGTTTCGTCAATTCCCTGTTCGCAACGGCGTCGCTGCGTCGCCACGGCCTTGTCGGCGTCACCGTCCTCGTTGTTCATCGCCTGGAAAAAGATGCCCTTATAGCCCGCGGCGCGGGCCTTCGCCCGGGCCTTTTCCAGCAACCGCCGGCATCCCCCCGTGCCGCCATTGTCACGATCAAGATGATCGGGATTCCAGATGCTCACGCAGGGCATACCATTCACCTGCATGTACTCCGGCATACTGAAGCACTGGTCGATCCAATAGTCGACCAATCCGTCCCACACCTCTTCACGGCAGGTTCCAGGTTTTGTGTGGTTACACCAGAGAAGCGCCCACTTGATGTACTGGCGAAAGCGGGCCTTGGCAAACGCCCGTTCGAAGTAGTCGGGCGAACGTCCGCCCTTCCGTCCGTACCAGTCGACGAGGAAGAAGGAGATTCCGTTCTCCACGGCCCATTTGATTTGCCAGTCCAACACCTCGGGGTTCAGGTTGTCGTACCAACCAAGCGCGGGCTTCCGCTTCGGGTCCACGCGCCAGATCTTCATCCAGTGTTCCGGACGCACCCAGTCCTGGAAGTAGAACGCGCCGATCTCGTAGCGTCCCGCCACAAGCGGCTTCGGTTGGGGGATGTAGCCTTCGGCGCGGGGCAGGCCGAGGGATGGCCCAACCGTGACCGGCACGTCGATTTCCACCCGGGGGATGTCCCCGCCCGAAAACGCCGCATGCAGCGTGAAGGTGGTGACCCGATCCGCCTTGAGTGCAATCCGATGAAGCGCGGATCCCCAGCCAGGCAGCTCGACGACGGTTCCGGCGCGGTCGGAATCGACGAGAACGACGCCAGTCGGGAGGCCCGCCACGTCGCACCGCGCGCCCTTCACCGCGCGCGTCCCCGGATTGAACAGCCCGATCTCGACCGGGAAGGCCCGCCCAACGCGGTTGAACGCAAGCGGCACCTCGGTCGCCGAGAGGCACAGTTCCCCCGGAATGTCCGGCCGCGTGTCCGTGAAGACAAGATCCCGAATCTCCACCGTCTTACCCGTGTGCGCATCCCGCACGGCGAACCGGCGGATGGGACCGTGCCAGTTCCTGCGTTCCGACTCCGACCAATGGTTGCCGCCGAAACTCGTGCAGCGCGCGCCGTCGAAGTAGTAGCGCCGCGCCTTTCCATCCCCGATGAGGTGGAAATGGCGAACGGCACGCCCCTCTCCGCACGCATCGCCACTCCATTCGACCGTCGCCCAGCTGGTCCGCCCGCGCGGACCGCAAGTGAACGCAACCCCGCCCGTTGGCCTGGCCAAGCCGATGGGCTGTTGGTCCATGTTCGGTTCGGCCCGAACCATCCACGCGCCGACAAGGCACGCAGAACCGAGAAAAAGCGAAAGCACCTTCATTTCTCCATCCTCTTCATTGTTTTCCCATGCGGTTTCCAGTATACCTCAGAAATCGAACTTCGGATCATTCCCGCCGGACAAAGTGGCATAGTCCACTTTTCGCCCATACGAGGATTGTGGTATCATGGTGGACATGAAAACGAAACCGCCCTCCGTGACCATTGCAGACGACATCCGCAGGAAGATTCTCGCGGGCGCCTACAGGCAGGGCAGACTCCCGTCCGAACGGGCGTTGATCCGCTCATACGGCATTTCAAGAAGCACGGCCGCCAAGGCGCTCTCGTTCCTGGAGGGAGAAGGACTGATCGTCCGGCGGCATGGATCCGGTGCATTCGTGAAGCCATGCGTCGAGACAACCGAGGGCACCTACGTCTCGATCCTGATTGCCGACATGGATGTACGGGAGTTCTTCTCCGGAATCTGTGGTGCGATCGCCGACCGCGCACGCTCCTACCAGCTCAACCTCGCCTGGGGAACCACACGGGAATTCAACGAACTTGCCCGCAGCGGTTCCATCGACGACTACGTGGCCAGATGCCGCGCCGAAAGCATCCGAGGCGTCTTCTTCGTGCCACAGGACGCGATGGGCGCCAAGGGCGTCGAACGCCGGAACCGGGAAATCGCCGAATCCCTCCGGGCGAACGGCATCACCGTCGTCCTCATCGACCGGGACATCGTTCCCTTTCCCCAGCGCAGTACGTTCGACCTGGTCGGCATCGACAACGTGCAGGCCGGCTACGACCAGGCCAAGCACCTCATCGGCTGCGGCTGCCGGCGCATCGTGTACGTCAGCCACGAAAAGCAGGTCTGGACCGTCGATGCACGCTTCAGCGGACTGCGCAATGCGCTCGAAGAGCACGGCCTGCCAACCGACGGTCCACTGCTCTTCCGAGGCAACCCCATAGACCCCGGCTTCGTCCAGGACGTCATGCGTGAACACCCCGACGGCATTGCCTTCATCCACGACGACATGGCCATCGACTTCATGGGCACGTACTTCCGGCGTTACAGGCGGAAGATCCGCTACATCGGGCTCGACGACATTCCCCCAGCCCGCCGCATGGGCATCTCCTCGCTTCGACAGCCCGCCCCCTTCATCGGCGAGGAGGCCGCGCGCCTGATGGCCCTTCGCCTCTCCCACGACACCCTGCCGCCCCGCCAGGTCCTCTTCTCGGCTGGACTCATGCCCCGCGCCTCATCCCGATCCTGACGGCTCACTCCGCCGTGCGCGTCAGCACGTTGCCGCGCACGACGACGCCCCGCGCCGCCTCGGCGGATTCGACCTTGGGCAGCACGTTCACGCCCGGCGCACACCGATAGCGGTTGCCTTCGATGAACACGTCCTCGACGTGCCCGAGGCGGAAGCCGCCCGTGGCCGGGCGAACCGGACGCCGCCCGGTCAACACGATGTCGTTGTCGCGGAAGATGACGTTGCGCCCGAGGTTGAGCTGCAGCAGGAGACCGGCGGAATCGACGAACGTGCAGTTCTCGATGAGGATGTCGGAGAAGAAGCCCCGGTCGAATCCCGCCGGCAGTTCCGTCGTGAAGAGACGCTTCGACCCCAGCGGGGCCGGGAAGGAGATGCGCACCAGGAATTCGGGCCAATCGCCCCCCTTCGCCCAGTCTGCGAGCGTCTGGGTGTGTTCGAAGCGGCAGTTGCGCACGACGACATCGTGCGCGCCGCGCCCCTCGCACCAGAGTTCCCGCGCGTGCGCCGACAGGAAGTTCATGCCGCCGCCCGTCCGCAGAAAGGTACAGTCCTCGATCGTGACGTGGCGCGGCTGGACGATCTCGCGGAAATGCGTGTCGGAGACCGTGCAGCCCTTCATGACGACGTAGTCGCTGCGGTAGGTGTTGTCGAAGACGAGGAAGTGTTCCCCGTGCAGCGCGGGCAGCGGCGTGTCGAAGACAAGGTCGTCGCCCTCGACGGCGCGCAGAACGGCCGTCCAGCCCGTCGGCCTGAAGTGCGCGTCGGCCAATTCGATCTCGCTGCCGGGCACGGCGCCGAAATAGGCGTAGCCGCGTTTCTGCGTAATCCGCAGACGGCGCACACCGTGCGGCACGCCGAGCGTGAAGCAGTCGTGCCAATTGAAGCCGTCGTCGTTCTGGAAGGCGATGCGGCAGTCGATGAACTTCGTGTGACCCTTTGAGCGGGCGATGTGGTGGCCGTCCGAGGTACAGGACGTGGGCCGTCCCTTCTTCGGCTCGACGTTGACGCGGACAAGCTGCGTGTATTCCGACGCCCCGTCCACCACGACGCCCATGCCGAAACAACTGAAGATGTCGATGTCCTCCAGCGTAACATGGCGGTTGGAGAAGAGGTTCACGCCGTTCTTCCCGTAGTAGGAGTGGAAGAGGCGGTAGCGCAGCCCCAGGGGGATCCCGTCCACCGTCTTGCGGTTGACGTCCGCACCGAAGTAGACGTCGTAGTTGGGCGAGTAGTACTGGCCCGGTTCCTTGATACCGGGCCAGATGCGGATGCGCGTGGGCGAGAGCCACGCCATCTTCGTCCCGAAGTGCCCCTCGCAGAGGCCGAAGAGCAGACGGTTCGGGCGCTCGCCCGTCAGGCGCGTCCGGTCGGCGTTGACGGGCGTCATCGTCTGGATCGGCATGGGGCGGCCATGCCACGGATGCCCCTGCGGCCAACCCTCCAGCTCGACGTCGAACGACGCCGCGCCGGAAGCCGAAGGATCGGGATTCTTGCCCACGACAACGCCGACGTCGCAGAGCGGATCCGTTTCCCAGTCCCAGTCCATCTTCACGTTCGTGACGAGCGTCCGCACGCAGTTGGAAACGAGAAGGTTGGCGTCGTCGGGCACGCGGTCCGAGTTGGAGAGGTGGCGGCGGGCGGGCCGCCGGAAGACGAGTTCGGCGCCACGCCCGTCCAACGTGAAATCGGCGAGATCCGCCACCACAATGCCACGCGCGGCGTCAAAGCACGCGTACGTGCCGGGGGCCAGTTCAAGGCGGCTCGCCTTCACGGCGCGGCAATGCGCGAGCGCACGGTTGATCGCCGCGCCGTTGTGGCGGTTCGTCGTCGAGAAACCGAAGGCGGCGGCCTTCACGCACGGTCCGCCATGGGGACGGGGACGTTCGATCTCGAACGTCCCGGCGCCCTGGGGGATGCGGACGGGGCGCGCGTCGCCACCCTGGCTGTCCGTAACGGGACGTTCGGCCGCCCCGCCCGCCGAAAGCGCACAGAGCGAGAGCGCCCAGACCATCCCGCACGCAACGCGCATCATCGGGCGAAGCCCAGCACGTCGCGCATGTCGTACTTGCCGGGCTTCCGTCCGACCGCCCAGAGGGCGGCGCGCAGCGCACCCGCCGCAAACGCCTCGCGGCTCTGCGCGCGGTGCGTGATCTCGACGCGCTCCACGTCGCCCGCGAACATGACGGTGTGGTCGCCCACGACGGAGCCGCCGCGCAGCGCGTGGAGGGCGATCTCGCCCGCCGGGCGTTCGCCGACGAGGCCCTTCCGCCCGTAGCACGCCACGTCGTCCAGCTTCACGCCGCGCCCCTCGGCAGCGGCGTGCGCGAGCATGAGGGCCGTCCCCGAGGGGGCGTCCTTCTTGTGGCGGTGGTGCATCTCGACGACTTCGACGTCGTACTGCGGACCCAGCACCGCGGCGGCCTGGCGCACGAGCGCGAGGAGCAGGTTTACGCCGAGCGAGTAGTTGGCGGCCTGGACGACCGGAATCTTCGCCGAGCAGGCATCCACGCGGGCCTGCTCGTCGGGCGTGAGCCCCGTCGTGCCGATGACGTAGGCGAGGCCCTGGGCGGCAGCCTTCTCGACATTCGGCGCCACGGCGGCGTGGAACGAGAAGTCCACCACGGCCTCGGTCTCCTCCGGCCACGTCGTGTCGTAGCCATCCGCGACGTCGATCTGCGCGACGACCGAGAGGGCCGGGTCGGCTCCGGCCAGTTTCACGAGCATCTGCCCCATGCGCCCTGCGGCGCCCAGAATCGCGACCTTCATGCGTGTTGTCCCTTCGTCCCGGCGGTTACGTTACACAAGCCCCAGCGCGGCAAGCGTCGCGCGCATCTGCCCGCGCTTCTCGGGCGTCGTCTCGCAGAGCGGAAGACGGAAGCCGGGGCCGATCTTCTTCATCATCACAAGCGCCTCCTTGACCATGATCGGGTTCGTGTCGATGAAGAGGTCGTGGAAAAGAGGATAGTACTTCAGGTGCAGCGCACGCGCCGCCGCCATGTCCCCGGCGAGGGCCGTGCGCACGAAGTCGCCCATCTCCTTCGGGATGACGTTCGAGGCGACGGAGATGACGCCGGAGGCACCGACGCTGACCATCGGCAGCACAAGGGAGTCGTCGCCGGAGAGGACCGTGAAGTCCGGGCAGCGCGCCTTGATCGCGCTCACGCGCTCGACGCTGCCGGCGGCCTCCTTGATCGCGACGACGTTCGGGTGGCGCGCAAGGCGCTCCACGACGTCGAGCGGGATCTCGCGCCCGCTGCGGCCCGGCACGTTGTAGAGGACAATCGGGAGACCCAGGTCGGCGACCGTCGCGAAGTGGCGGTAGATGCCCTCGGCGTTCGGCTTGTTGTAGTAGGGCGTGACCTGCAGCGAGGCGTCCGCCCCTCCAGCGGCGATGGCCGCGCGCGTGAGGGAGACGGCCTCCGCCGTGGAGTTGGCGCCCGTCCCGGCGACGATCTTCACGCGGCCCGCCGCGAATTCAATCGTCTTCTCGATGACCTTGTGGTGCTCCTCGTGCGAGAGGGTGGGCGACTCGCCGCTTGTTCCGACGGCGCAGATGCCCTCCACGCCGTTTTCGCACTGCCAGTCCACAAACGCCCTCAACGCGCCGTAGTCGACGTTGTCGTTCGCGTCAAACGGCGTCACCATCGCCGTAATCGTACCTTGAAGCTTCAGCATGCCTGTCTCCTTTGAATCGTACGGCTAGTATACCATAAGTGGGGGCCGAGGATTAGCGGAAGAAGCGGTCGCGCTGGCGTTTGAGCCGGGCGAGGAACCCCTTGGGGCGCGACGGCTGGGGCGGCCGGGGGGGCTGGAAGACCTGCTTGCGCGCCGCCGGCGAGAGAGTCCGCAAATGGAGGTCTTCCGCGCTGTCGATGTGCAGGATCTCCGTACACACGTCGCCGACATGGGCGTCGAGCAGTTCGTGGAAGTCGTCGAGCGGGTAGAGGACCCCGCAGTTGATGTGGTAGATGCCGCGCCGGACACTGGGGATGCGCCGCCGTTCCTTCACGCCGAAACCGAACCGGTATACGCGCTCCCGCAGCTTGCAGACCTCGAACCGGTCGAAGCGCGCGTCATCCATCGGCAGGGCCGCGCCCTCCGAGACGAAGAGCGCCCGCATCCCCGGCTCAAGATATCCCCGAAAAACACACATGCGCCACGTGCGCCCGCCGCGCCCCTCGACCGTCACCATCGCATAGCGCTCGTTCGCCTTCGGGACGTCAAAGGAGTCCACGATCTTCACGACACAGGCAAGCGGCAGCCCGACCGGCTTCACGTCGCCGTCGCCGGACCGCAGACGGTCCAGGAGCGCAATCGCCGCCAGTTCCTCCGGCGACTTCTCCGGCTTCTTCGGCTTCTCCGCCTCGCACCCCCTGTCATCTTCCAGACCCACCATGTCCTGTCTCCTTTGCGTAAAACCTTTTCGAGGAAGCCTTCATCTGGTGCCAGAGACGGGAGTCGAACCCGTACGCCCGAAACCGGGCAAGGGATTTTAAGTCCCCTGTGTCTGCCATTTCACCACTCTGGCCGTAGACGAGAAGTATAGCACATCAGGCGTGGTAGTAGGCACAGGAATCGGGCGGACGCACGTTCGTGAGCGTGCCCACGTAGTGCCGGAGCCAGTGCGGCTCGTAGGGATGCGCCGCCGCCGCCTTCTCGTCCAGCTCGATGCCGAGGCCGGGGCGGTCATTCACGTACATGTAGCCGTCCACGAACTTCACGTCCTCGTCGACGACCTCCCTTCGCCACGGCACGTCGTCGAACAGCGTCTCGTGGATGCAGTAGCCGGGCGTGGAGACGCCCAGGGCGAGCGTGACGGCATTCGCGACGGGGCCGCTCGGGTTGTGCGCGCAGAACGGCACGTGGTGCGCGTCGCAGATCGCGGCGATGCCCTTCATTGCCGTGATGCCGCCCGCGTGCGAGGCGTCGGGCTGCAGGTAGTCGCAGCAGTTGAGCTCGATCGCGTCGAGGATCTGCTGCGTCGTGTAGAGGCGTTCGCCGCAGGCGATCGGCACGCGCACGCGCGACCGGACGTCGGCGAGGGCCCGCATCGTGTCGGGGATGACCGGCTCCTCCACCCAGTAGGGGTCGAACTCCTCCAGCGCGTGGCAGATGCGCAACGCCGTCGGCACGTCGAAGCGCCCGTGGCACTCGATGAGGATTTCGGCCTTCCCCTCCGTCGCCCCCTTCACGGCGGCGACGCACGTCATCGCCTTCTTGAAGTCGGCGGGCGGCAGCTGGCGGTAGTTCTTGCCGAACGGATCCCACTTGAGACCCTTGAAGCCGCGTTCGACCGCCGCCGTCGCCTTGGCGGCGAACTCCTCGGGCTCCTTCGCGCCGGCGAACCAGCAGTTCGCGTAGCACGGCACCTTTTCGCGGCATTTGCCGCCGAGCAGCTTCCAGCACGGCACGCCGAGCGCCTTGCCCTTGATGTCCCAGAGCGCCATGTCGATCGCCGAGAGCGCGCTCATGAGGACGGCCCCGCCGCGCCAGTAGGCGTCGCGGTAGTTCTCGTGCTCAATCCACGCCGTGTCGAACGGGTCCTTCCCCACGAGGGCGTGTTCGAGGTCCTGCACGGCGCCGATGAGCGCATGCTCCTTGTATTCGAGCGTCCCCTCGCCGATGCCGTGGATCCCCTCGTCCGTCTCCACCTTCACGAACACCCAGTTCGTGCGGAAACAGTGGACGACGAACGTCTTGATGCCGGAGATTTTCATGAATGAGAATTAAACGGTTAAATGGTTAAAAGGTTAAATAGTCCAAGTCATCCCTACGGAATTTAAAGCCGCGAAGCGGTGACTTAACCACTTAAAGCCGCGTAGCGGCGACTTAATCACTTAAAGCCGCGTAGCGGCGACTTAATCACTTAAAGCCGCGCAGCGGCGACTTAATCACTTGTTAAGCCCCTTCCTGCCCAGGAACTCCCAGATCCGGTCGAGCCAGGTGAAGCTGCCCGTGCCGGGCGCGGCGCTCATCTGGAAACAGTGGCCGCGCGTGGCGAGCGTGTGGAGATCGCTCTGGCGGCCCATGCGGCGCAGCTTCTCCCAGGCCTTGACCGACGCCATCGACGCATAGCCGTCCGCATCGCCGTGGACAAAGCACATGGGCGGCGTGTCGTCGTCGAACGCGAACTCGGGGACGAGGACGGCGGAATCGTCGTTGCCGCCCGTCGTGTTCGGCCGGTCCGCGCCGTCCGTGAGCGCGTAGGCGGGGTAGATCGGGCACGCCCACTGGAGCGTGCAGGGCAGCTTGTCGATCTCGTCGACGGGCGCATAGGCGGGCGTCTTCGCGTTCGTCGCGGCCATGAGCGTGAGGTGGCCGCCGGCGGAGAAGCCAATGATGCCGATGCGGTTCGGATCGAGTCCGCGCGCGGGCGCCTCGGCGCGCACCTTGCGGATTGCGCGCTGCGCGTCCTGCCAGGCGGAAAGGTGCTTGGGACCGTTCTGCGGACGCGGGCAGCGGTACTTCACTGCGACCGCCGTCATGCCCTTCTGGTTGAGGTAGTACGCCACCGGCTCCGCCTCGCCCACGTAGTTGCAGAACCCGTAGCCGCCGCCCGCGACGATCACCTGGATCGCCTTGGTCGTGGGCTTCTCGGGAATGTACCACACGAGGTAGGGCTCGTAGTTCTGGTTCGGCTGGCGGTCCGGCATCCTGCCCGCCGGCCACAGCATCTCCTTCTCCGTGCGCAGCGTGCCGTCCGGATGCCAGCGGTGGCTCTCGCTCTGGTTGCGCTCCAGCTTGCCGAGGTAGCCCATCTGGCGCATGAACTCCAGCGCGCGCTCGAACTTGTTCGCGTCGACGACCCCGTGCCCGCGATCCGCGTCGAGGTGCAGCTCGGCGGGAATCCCCATGCGGCGCAGCTGGCGGTAGATCTGGGTGGAGCCAATCGGCGAATAGGGGTCGTTCCCGCCGTGGAAGAAGCACATCGGACAGGTCTTCGCGTCGAACTTGAAGGACGGGTTCAGCTTCACGTCCGGGCCGTCGCCCTTCGTCGTGTTCGCATCCGTCAGACCGTCCGTCAGCACGTAGGCCGGGCACATCGGAATCGCCCAGTTGATGTGGCACGGCAGCTTGTCGAAGTCGTCCACCGGCTCGTAGGCGGGCGTGAGCGCGCTCGTCGCGAGCATCACGGAGAGGTGCGAACCGGCCGAGCAGCCCATCACGCCGATCTTCTCGGGATTGTAGCCGCGGGCCTTCGCCTCGCTGCGCACGAGGCGCACCGCGCGCTGGCCGTCCGCCCACGCGGTCTGGTAGATCGGAAGCCCCTTCGGACGCGGCGTGCGGTAGGTGAGGTTCACGCACGGGATGCCCGCGTCCAGGAACTTCTTCACCAGCGGCTCGAACGCCGGGATGTCGCAGCAGCAGCCGTAGCCGCCGCCGGAGAGGATGATCATGCAGACGTCGGTCTTCTTTGCCGGGTTCGGCGCCGGGTACCACTGCAGGTGCGGCAGACGGTTCGCGGCGGGGTCGAAGCCCGGCGCCTTCGTCTCGGCGACCGTCGCCGCGATCTGGTGCCCCTGCGCGTGGGGCATCTTCCCCTCCGGCCACAGGTACGTCTTCTCGCCCACGGGCAGACCGAACACGGCCACCCCCACCACCGACGCCAACGCGCCGACAATCAATTTCATTCTCATGTCATTCTCCTCTTCATGTATGATTAAACGGTTGAATAGTTAATGCGCCCGGACCGAGACTTCGTAGTGCAGGACGGCCGAGGGCGGCGCGATCTCCGCCGTGAAGACGAGACGGTCGCCTTCCACGCGGGCGGGGACGCGCGCACAGCGCGCGCCCGACGTGTCGAGCGCCCAGACGTCCAGCGAGGCGGGCGCCGCGTGCGCGAGGCGCACCTGGGCCTTCCCCCGCCGTGCGACCGGCGGCGCCTTGCCCCACTTGAGGAGCACGGTCTTCGCCTCGTCCGCGTAGACGTTGCCGTCCGCCTGCACGTCCGTCAAGTGCGTCACGAGAATCCGCTTCGCGTGGCGGAGGTCCGTCTTCTCCGCGTCCACGCTGCTCGCCCACACCGTCGCGGGCGCACCCTCCACCGTGAACGACACCGCCCCGCCGTCGAGGCTGCCGGACGGCGCGAAGCCGCCCGCCGTGCGCG
>URIT01000026.1 GCA_900547945.1 uncultured bacterium | reverse complement strand
TACCAGATCCCGCGGGGCCGCGCAAGGGGGAATGGACACTTTTCTCGAAAAAGTTGCAGACGGCCTGTTCGCGGCAAAGACAACGCCTCGGAGCGTTCGCCGTCATGGCTACTGACGCCGAGGCGTCGGGGTTCTTCATTCCGACTGCCGACAATCCGCAAATGCGGGAACTTCAACAGCCGGAAACCGAAAACGGAGATGGACTGTCTACGGGCCTGCGGGCCGGATGACAGTACTGCGGGGCGGGCCGGCAGGGCGAGCCGGAAGCCGATGTCGTTGTTGCGGTTGGCGGGCGCGTTGTCGTTGCGTCGGGCAGCGCGGCAGTTGCCGGCGTCGTTGTTCCAGCTCCCGCCCCGTTGCACGCGAGACGTCCCAGCGGCCATTCCCCCGTTTCCGTCACCAAGCGTGAACGCCGCCACGCCGCCGTGTCCGCCAGCCGCAGAAACGCGGTCATGGAGGTCACCGACGCCGCAAGCTCGTCCTCGCCCAGAAGTCCTCTTCGATGCCACCCCTCCAGCGCACGCACCCGCGCCCGATAGCGGCGCAGCGCGTGCCGCGACGCCCGGATGCCGCCCTTCGTCAGGCGCAGTCCCAAGAAGTCCATCCCCATCGCCGTGCGGTTCAGCGCGGGCGCGCACTTCAGCTCCAGCCGCAGCGTGTCGCGCAGAAAGCCCGGCAGTCGCCGCTGGATCGCGCGCAGCGTCTCCTTCGAATCGCTCCAGAACACGAAATCGTCCATGTAGCGCGCGTAGCCGCACGGCATCCCCCACGCCGCGCGCGCGCGATCAAGCGGGTCGAGATAGAGGTTCGCGAGATACTGGCTCGTGAGGTTCCCGATCGGCAGCCCCCGCCCCGGAGACGCCTCATAGGTGGACAGGATCTTCAGAAACCAGAAGACGATCCGCCTGTCCTTGAACTTCCGCCTCAGTATCGCCGCCACCACGTCGTGCGAAATGCTGTAGAAATACTTGCGGATGTCGCACTTGAGATACCAGTCGTACCGCCGCACCAGCATCTCGCCACGCACCAAGGCCGCCGTCTGACCGAGGCCGGGACGGCACGCGAACGTATCCGCCACCAGCCACCGCTCGAAGAGCGGCGCGCACACGTTCATCAGCGCATGGTGCAGCACGCGCTCGCAGAACGGCGCCGCGCAGATGAGCCGCTCCTTCGGCTCGTACACCACGAACGTGCGGTAGTTTCCCACGGGATACGAGCCATCCGCAAGTCCGTCCCGCAGACGCACGAGTTCCGCGTCGAGGCGCTGCCGATACGCCCGCGTCTCGTCGCGTTCCCGCTTCCCGCGAGACGCCCTCCAAAACGCAAGCCGCAGGTTCTCGTACGCGAGTACCCGCTCGAACAACCCGCACGCACGCTTCATGCGCCACCATCCCCCGCACGTTCCACACGCGGCGCGGCGACATTCTCCGCCGGCTTCTCCTCCACGAACCACTCGCCTTCGACCTCCACGTCTCCGGATCCATCCTTCTTCACTGCATCCTCCTTCACCATCGCGCCATCCCCCGCGTACGCCGCAAGCAACGCCTCGCCGTACTTCTTCACCGTCTTCTCGCCAACCCCTCGGATTTTCTTCATGTCCGCCAGGGACGGCCGCTCCAGTTTCGCGAGTTCGGCCATCTGCGCGTTCGTGAGCACGGTGTAGGGCGGCACGCCGTCGCCCTGCGCAAGGTCGCGCCGCGCATCGCGCATGCGCGCATATCGCGCGAACTGCTCCGGCTCCAGCCGTTTCAGATAATCGACGCCGTCTCCGCCGCCACTCCCGCCACTTCGCCCGAAACGTTCCGTGCGCGTGGCCGACTCGCCATCCAGCCACTCGATGCAGAACGACCACCCGTCGGGCAATGCGTTGCGCGCCACCTGTAGAACGCGGTGCGACCGCAGAAAGGCATTCAGCCGGTCCTGCGCCTCGCCCTCATCGTGCAGAGGCACGAAAAACGTGCGATACTGTGTCATGGTGTCACCTTCCCTCACGGAAAATCACGTCGCGCGGCCGGTCCGTCCGTCCCTCCGTGCCGCGGCCGCCGCTTCGCAGGCGGCCGTCGGCCGGAGGTCCTGCCGGCCCGGCTTGCCTGTCTCCTGCTTATTCCTGCGACAGTCCTGCGGGGCGGGCCGGCAGGGCGAGCCGGAAGCCGAGGGCGTAGTTGCGGTAGGCGGGCGCGGGGGCGATGCGCCGGGCAGCGCGGCAGTTGCCGGCGTCGCAGTCCCAGCCCCCGCCCCGCGGCACGCGAGACGCCCCAGCGGCCGTGTTCACCGCGCCGCCAAGCCCCGCGATATCCGCCGCGTACCAGTCGAGACACCACTCCCACACGTTGCCGTGCATGTCGTAGAGACCCCAGCTGTTCGGCGCGTAGGACCCCACGACCGCCGTGCCGTTCGTCACGCCGCAGCCGCTACTGGGATTGATGTAGTTCCCCTCGGAATTCAGCACCTTGCCGCCGTTGTAATAGACACGGCCAAGACGGGCGAGGTTCGCGTCCTTGTCCCACGAAAGGATCGGCGAGCCGTCGCCCCAGTAGCCCGTGCCGTGACCCGCGCGGCAGGCGAACTCCCACTGCGCCTCGGAAGGCAGATCGAAGGCAAGCCCCGTCTTTGCGCGGAGTAGGCCGAGGAACGACTTCGGATTCGGATCGGCGGGATAGTCGTAGGCGGTGTCCGCCGTCGTCGAATTCGCCGCGTTGCGGATCTCGTTGTAGCACACCTGCTCCACGGGGCGCATCGCGCGTTCCACGTTGTAGTAGGACGGTGCCGCGCGGGCCGTCTGGACGAGTCCCCATTGCGCCTGGGTCGTCTCGAATACGGCAATGTAGTAGTTATCCCCGATCGTGACGGTGTGCATTGCCTCACGCGACCCATCGCGCCCGGGTTCCGTCGAATCGCTGCCCATCGTCCACTCGACGCCCTTCGCCAGGATCTTGCGCATGACGAGCTTCGACGTGCGGTAGTCGGGATTGCCGAACAGGCCTCCGGGCAGGAACTCGACGGCGGGGTAATAGGTCTCGGAGTTTGCCGCGGCGTTCGAGGCAAGGTTCACGACCATGTAGTCCGGTGGATTGTCGAGGCTCCACGCCGTCACGACGGCGCGCGCGCCGCCGTCGGGGATCCGATGGTCTGGCCACGAGAGGTCGGGGCGCCACAGGACCGTGCGTTCCCCCGGCTCGACCTTCTTCCAGACATCGCCCGCCATCTGCTGGATGTTCGCGCCGCCGATCGACGCCCACACCGTCTGTCCGTCCACCGTGGCGTTCGTCTGGACGTCCACCGTCACGACGGCGGGCGCGTCCGCGAGCGTGTAGGTGATGGTGACGAGGCGCGCGGCGTCCTGCGCCATCGCGACGTTCGACACCTCGGGCACGACCGCGTACGCGGACAGGGCGGACAGGGCCGCAAGCGCCACCCACGTGTTCTTCTGCGTGTTCATCTGCTTCTCTCCTTCTTCTGTTGGATTTCTGTTTCGAGGATTGCCGCGCGTCTGCGAAGGGCGCCTGCGGACGCCACGCGCCGGGTTCTCGGCCGCATGCCCCCCGTCATCTGAGGAGGATGACCGTGCCGACGAACTTGTCCGTGCGCAGCGCGATGCCGCCGGAGGCGGCCCGCGTGCGGAAGCGCGCCTCGACCGGCGCGGCGGCACTGCGGCTCGTCCGCGTCGCGGTCACAAGGGCCGTCCCCGCCGAGGCGGCGGAATACGACTCGTTCGCCGCCGGGTAACCCGAGACGATAAACTGGTAGTCTCCGGCACGTACCGGCAGGAGCGCAGCCGCCGCGAGCAGGGCGGACGCAAGCGCGGCGGCGCCTCCCCTCCGTTTCCATTCTCCGTCTCGTTCCATGTGCATCTCCATGTGGATTCTCCTTGTCATTCCTGTCGTTTCGTTTCGGGTTCCCGTCGTTACGGGGGCACGCCCTTGCGGGTGCAGGGAAAAGACGGACGGCGCGTCCGGCCCAGATGGGGCGGACGCGCCGTCGTTAGGTGGCGGGATGTGCGGGAGGACGCGGCGGGGACGCGCAGATGCTACATGCCCCCCCCCCCCCCGTCACTGGGGGCTTCGGGAACATGGATATGTCCGTTGCTCTGAAAGCCATCATGTCACATGATCTCCTTCCTGCACACACCACAGAAAACGATTACAGTGGAAGAGTAGCACAAGCGGCGGATTCCGTCAAGGGGGTCGGAGAACTTTTCTCAAAAAAGTTTTCGGGGGCCTGCGGCGGGGGCTACAGGGGAGTGGGCGGACGCGACAAGCGCGTCCCTCCCGAGTGCGTTCTCACGAGCCTAGTGGGCGGACACGACAAGCGCGTCCCTCCCGAGCGCGTTCTCACGAGCGCGGCCCTCCCGCAGGGGAAAATCAAAACCCCATTCGAAGATGGGGCAAGGACGGGATTGGTACGCGGGCGAATCGGGGAGCTGTCAAACGGTGACGAGCGTGAGGCGCACGTCGCCCCAGCCGCAGGGGAGGGCGAAACGGATCCTGCCGTCCGCCTTCTTCTTGTCGCGGCGCATGATTTCCGCGAGCGAGGCAAAGGTCAGGCCGTCGGGAAGGGCCGTGGGAAGCCCCACGGACGCAAAGGCGGCGGCCACTTCGTCCGGCCAGTCGGGCGCGGCGAGGCCGAGGCGCACCGCGAGGCGCGCCTCCTCCACGGTGCCGATCGCGACGGCTTCGCCGTGCTGGACGCCGAAGTCCGTGGCGACCTCGACGGCGTGCCCCACCGTGTGGCCGAGGTTGAGCTTGGCGCGGTCGCCCTTCTCAAAGGGGTCGCGCCGCACGAAGTCCACCTTCACCGCCAGCGCGTGCGCCACGAAGGACGCCAATGCGGGAAGATCCTCGGAAAAATCGGCGAGCGTCGCGTCGCCCGGACGGTTTCGCAGCGCCGCAAAACGCGCCAGCCCCTCCCGCAACCCCGGCGGGTTTGCGATGAGCGCATGCTTGACGGCCTCGGCGAGACCGCAGCGTCCTTCGCGCACCGGTAGGGTGAGCAGGGTCGAAACGTCCGCCAGCACGAGGGCGGGCGAATGGAACGCGCCAACCATGTTCTTCGCGCCCGGGAGGTCGCAGCCCGTCTTGCCGCCCGTTGAGGCGTCGACCATTGAAAGGAGCGTGGTGGAGACATTGAGCCACGGGATGCCGCGCATCCAGGTGGCGGCGGCAAAGCCGGCCATGTCCCCCACGACGCCGCCGCCCACGGCGACGGCGAAATCCGCGCGGCCGAGTCCGGCAGACTGAAACGCGCCCCAGATGGTCTGGACGGTCGCGAGCGTCTTCGTCTCCTCGCCGGCTGGGATTGCAAAAAGGCGGGCCGCAACGCCCGCCCGTTCGAGCGCATCCACGACGCGGGGCGCGAGACGGGGGGCGGTATGCGCATCGCACACGACCACGGCGCGATGGCCGAGGCCGCGCTGCACGGCCTGTTCGCCGACCGTCTCCAGCAGATCCGTTCCCACGACGACATCGGAGGGGACGTCGCCGGAAACGATGCGAAACGCGCCGAAGAGGATCTCCAGTGCGTCGAGAAGGGCTTCCGGCGGACGGTCGGAGACGTCCAGGCGCAGGGGAAAACTGGCGTAATGGGCCGCCCGGCGCGCGAGCAGCCCCTCCAGGCGCGTCCGGGCGGCGGATACCGCACCGGCGGCCACAAGAGGACGCGTGCCCGGCGCCCGGCCGATCCGCGCGCAGAGTTCGTCGAGGGAACAGTCGAGGCAGACCACCGTCCCGCAACGCTCCGCGACCGCGCGCGCCGCCGCGTTCACCAAGGCGCCGCCCCCGAGGGCGACCACGGCGCGGGGGCGCGTTGAAACCTCTTCCAGCGCACGCAGCTCGCGCGCGCGGAACCCAGCCTCCCCCTCCGCCGCGAAGATCGCGGGTATGGAACACCCGGCGGCCTTCTCGATCTCCGCGTCAAGGTCGACGAAGGGGCGCGCGAGGCGCCGCGCGAGCAGCTTTCCCAGCGTCGACTTGCCGCTGCCGGGCGGACCATAGAGGAAGAGGCCGTCCATTTTCCGATCCTAGGCTTCGTCCTTGAGCGTGTTGCGCGCCTCGTTCACGCGCATCTTGCGGCCGAGCACTTCCTTCTCGCTCATCGCCGCGATCGCCGCCTCGGCCTCGGGGCGGTTCGGCATCACGACGAAACCGAAGCCCTTGGAGCGGCCGTTGAACGCATTCGCCACGACGCGCGCCGTATCCACCTTGCCGAACGCCTCGAACTCCTTGCGCAGCTGCGCCTCGGTGAGGTCGTAGCTCAGGTTGCCCACGTAGATCTCCACGCTGCCGGCGGGGATGGGCTGGCGCGTCTCGGTGGGGTGCGCCTCGCGGCGGGGGGCCGGCTCACGGCGCTTCTGCTGGGATTTGGACTGCGCGCTGCACGCACACGCCTTGCCGCGGCGGCCCAGGAAGAACCCGATCAGGATTCCCACCACAAGCGCGCCGACCGCATGGACCGGGCACTTCGCGCCGACCTTTCCGGCCTCGCAGACGGCCTGGGCGAACAACATCATCGTACTCATCATCATCTTGTCTTTCTTCTTTCTTTTTGGTATCCGCCTCAGCCCCCAAGGAATCCTTCGAGCTTCTTGAGACGGGAGGGGTGGCGCAGCTTGCGCAGCGCCTTCGCCTCGATCTGGCGGATGCGCTCGCGCGTCACGTTGAACTGTTTGCCGACCTCTTCAAGCGTGCAGGAGGCACCGTTGGTCAATCCGAAACGGTAGTCCAGCACCTGACGTTCGCGGTCGGTGAGCGTCGTCAGGACATCCTTAAGGCGTTCCTGGAGCATCGAGTGCGCGGTCTGCTCCGAGGGGTTCTCGGCCGAGGCGTCGGGGATGAAGTCGCCGTACTTGGCGTCGTCGTTGTCGCCGACCTTCGACTGGAGGGAAATGGGCTGCTGCGCCATGCGGTAGACGCGCCGCACCTCTTCGGGCTTCATCTCCATCTCGACGGAGAGCTCCTTCTCGGAGGGTTCGCGGCCAAGCTTCTGGATGAGCTTCTTCTGCACGCGCATGAGCTTGTTGATCGTCTCGATCATGTGGACGGGGATGCGGATCGTGCGGGCCTGGTCCGCGATCGCGCGCGTCGCCGCCTGGCGGATCCACCACGTCGCATACGTGGAGAACTTGTAGCCGCGCTTGTACTCGAACTTCTCGACGGCCTTCATGAGGCCCGTGTTGCCCTCTTGGATGAGATCCAGGAACGAGAGGCCGCGGTTCATGTACTTCTTCACGATCGAGATGACGAGGCGCAGGTTGGCCTCGACCATCTTTTCGCGGGCCTCGCGCCCACGTTGGAGCGAGGCCCAAAGCTCTTCAAAGGTTTTGCGGAACTCGTCGGGCGACATGCCGAGTTTCGACTTCAGTTTTTCCAGGTTTTCGCGAACTTCGGCGAGTTCGGCGTCACGGCGCTTCGAACTACGCTCGCCGGCAAGCTGCCGCTGCCGTTCCTGCAACGTAATGAAGGGCAAATAGATTGTCTCGTGCGCCTCGTCACAAAGCGTCTCCAGTACCTTCTGCTTGAAGTTGAGGTCGAGGAAGGCCTGGCGTAGTGCGTTGCGGGCATTCTGCACGCCCTTTTCCGCACCGCGGAGCTGCTGGGGCGTCGCCTTCTTGCGGTTCTTCTGGAGTTCCGCCAGCTTGGCCTGGGCCTCGTTGAGGCGCTGCGCGACGTTCTGGAGCATCTTGCGGAAGGCGGGCAGCTGTTCCATGTAGGCGTCGCGGTTGTCGTCGAACTTGTCCGTCACCACGCGGTCGAAGCGCTCCTGCATGCCCTCGAGCTTGTCGAGGAGGCCCATGTACATGCCCGGCGTGAAGGCGAAGCGGTTGAACATGTCCTTCGTCTTCGCCTCGCTCTCCTCGATGCGCTGGCAGATGTCAACCTCCTGCTCACGCGAGAGGAGCGGCACCTGTCCCATCTGGTGCAGGTACATGCGGATCGGATCGTCGAACATCTCCTGGGCGCGCGCGGCCTGCAGACGGCTGTCGCCCTGCTTGTCCTTGTTCGCGCGGTAGGTCTCCACGTCCTCGGCGCGGATCACGTCCACGTTCAGCGCCTGGAGGATCGCCAGATACTCGTCCGTCGACGATTCGTCCTGTACGGTGGCCGGCACGATCTGGTTGAGCTCGTCGTAGGTGACGAAACCGCCGTTCTTCTCGGCGCGCTGCTTCACCTCCTGGATGACCGCGTTGCGCTCTTCGGCGCCGAGCACGCTGCGCCCCGCATAGGAGGCCATGTCCTCGGCGTCGGGATCGTCGCCGAAACCCATGGAAGGCGAAATCGACATGCTGTCGTCCAGCGGCGCGATGAGGTCGAAGTCGGGCTGGTCCGGCACGTCGGCCGCATCTGCGGGGGAGTGCCCCTCGGCCTCCACCTCGCCCGCGATCTTCTCGATGTCCAGATCGCGCGCCTCGGCCTCCGCCTCCTCGGCCTCCGCCTCGTCTTCCGCCGTCGCCTCCTTGAATTCAGGCGTGGCTTCGTCCTCCGCGCCCTCCGCCACGGCGAACGCCTCCTGCTGGAGCGCCTCGTCGTCATCCGGAACCCTTTTCCGATGCGCCCCCTTCTTCTTTTCGCCCGTCTTCGGCTTCGCCGCAACCGCCTTCGTCGCCTTGGCGGGGACGCCCGCCTTCTTATTTTTCCTGATTGCCATGACAACTCCAGACTACAATTCTAGTATATGCCGAAAAGTCAAGAAGGGAGTATAGCATTTTACCTTCCGGACCGTCAAGGGGGTTGCGCCTAGAAAAAAAATTTGGTAGAATTTCGCCAATTTTCGCCTCCTTCATGGGCGAAACAACAGCAAGGAGAAAAAAGTCGTGACCAGTCCCACGTCCGCTGCAAAATCCGCCTACGCCGCCGCCGGCGTCAACATCGACAACAAGATGGATGCGCTCAAGGCCGTCAAGACCCTGGTCGGCGCGACGAAGACCGCAAATGTCGTCGGCGGCATCGGGTCGTTCGGCGGGCTCTGCCGCCTTCCGCAGGGCAGTTCCAAGGACACCCTGCTCGTCTCCTCCACGGACGGCGTCGGAACGAAGCTCAAGGTCGCCGTGATGATGAAGAAGCACGACACCGTCGGCCAGGACATCGTCAACCACTGCGTGAACGACATCCTCGTGCAGGGCGCGCGCCCGCTCTTCTTCATGGACTACGTCGGCACCTCCAAGTTCGACGGACCCGTCTTCAAGCAGATCGTCGCCGGTCTCTGCAAGGCCTGCAAGGAGAACGGCATGGCCCTTCTCGGCGGCGAAACGGCCGAACTCCCCGGCCTCTACCCCGCCGGCGAGTACGACCTCACCGGCACGATCGTCGGCACCGTCTCGCGCAAGCAGCTCGTCACCGGCCAGTCCATCCGCGCCGGCGACGTCGTCATCGGCCTCCCCTCCGGCGGCCTCCAGACGAACGGCTACTCCCTCGCGCGCAAGGTCTTCTTCGACATCTGCCAGATGTCCCCCTTCGACAAGCTGCCCGGCACGAACCAGACGGTCGGCGACGCGCTCCTCGCCGTCCACAGGAGCTTCCTCAAGCCCGTCGGACGCCTCCTCGACAACAAGATCAAGATCAACGGCATGGCCCACATCACGGGCGGCGGCTTCCCGGACAACATTCCGCGCGTTCTCCCGAAGGCCGTCGCCTGCGAAATCGACCGCACGGCGTGGGACGTGCCGACGATCTTCAAGTTCATCGAGCGCCAGGGGAAGGTCGACCACGACGAGATGTACCGTGTCTTCAACATGGGCATCGGCTTCGTCCTGATCGTCCCCAAGACGTCGCTGCCGCGCATCAAGACGGTCTTCCGCAACATGCGCCAGACGTGGCACCAGATCGGCGTCATCCGCGTGCGCAAGCCCGGCATGGAGCAGGTGTTCTATTCGAAGTAGCCTGAAGATCGGGTACCACGGCAAGGCGCGGCGTTCTGCATAGCAGACGCCGCGCCTTGTTTTTCAATCGGCATACCCAAGAACCGGGCGAAGTTGTCGTCAAGGCGGATTGAGGGCAAAACCCTCATCCTCCATGCCTACGACCACCTCATCCCCTGTGCAAGCGGCTCACCGCTTCTAGCCGACAGGACAGGAAAGTCCGTCCCCCACAAAAGGCGGTCCGCATATCCTGCCCGAATGACCCGATCAATCTCTTCCTCTCCCATGCATGATCCTGACTAAGGTGGTGGAGACTGTCAGGAAGGGGTGGATACGACTCACTTGAAGGTCTTCTTTCTTCTGTTTTTCTTGATTTAGGCCTATGCCTTTCTGTTTCTCCGTCTTTCACGACGGTCTGATCCATGAATTTGTTCCGAACAAATCAAACCTTCCAGAGTTATTACCCGCCCGTCTAAACCGATGGAGACGAGGGAGACGATATGACCTACGTTCATCCGTGTCCGCCAGAGGTGGGCTCTGTGCTACCAGTGGTTCAAACGGACATATGAGGCAATAATGGAAGGTAAGGTTCATAAAAGACACGAAGACACGGATCCGTGTCTTCGTGTCTTTGAGGTTTGAGGTCGGTCAACGTCCTCAACGCTTCTCCGTGTCTTCGTACTGCGGCGTGCCGTGTTCGTTGATCGAAGACCAAACTACGGCGCGCCGAGTTTATTTCATCTCACTTCGCAACCACCGTGTCTTACTTCGCGGACGCGATCTGCGTGCGGATCGTCTCGCGGACGCGGTTCGCCTCCTCGACGGAAACGATGCGCTTGCCAAGCGGGAAGATCGCCGCCCCTGCCAGCTTGAAACAACCCACACCGAACGGGATGAAGACAATCGTCACGCAATAGATGATTCCCGCGAGCAGGCACGAGGTCGCGATCCAGGCACCAAACAACAGGAACCAAAGACCATTGAAGCACCCCGAACCGGCAACCTTCTTCTCTCCCGTAAACTCCACCGGAACCAGTTCGCGTCCAAACGGGAACAGGGAGAACCCGGCCAGGCGGAAACAGGCGAAGCCAAGCGGAATTCCAATGACCGTCAGACAGCACAGCAGTCCGCCAATCAAGAACTCAAGCCCCAGGATCCAGCCCGTGAGCACGAACCAGATGACATTTCCAATCAGGTTAACAATCTTCATCGTCCATCCTATCTGTTTAGTTGTGTACGTTCAATGTTCTGACAGGCCGATGGACGCCTTCGTTCTGACAGGAGTCCATACGTTTCTTGGAATCTGTTGTCCACGGCGGATGTCGCAGGGCGTGCGGCCCGTCTTCTTGCGGATGAAGGTGGAGAAGTGGGACTGCGAGACGAATCCCGCGCGGTCCATGACCTCGGGGATGGAGAGCCGCCCGTCCCGCAGAAGCCGCACGGCGAGGCGCAGCTGTTCGCGTCGGATGATCTCCGACGGGCTCGGCCAGCCCGCCTCGACAAACGCCTTGTGGAGATGCGCCCGGCTCACCTTCAGCTGCGCGCAGAGCGGATCCAGCCGCACGAGACCCTTCTTCAGGTTCGCGTGAATGAGGCGGGCGGCCTCGTAGAGGAAGGCGTTGCCGTTCATCTTGAGGTCGCGCAGCTGGGAAATCACCATGTCCGTCAGGTAGCGCAGCGCGGCGGCGTGCCCGGCGGGCGTCTTGTTCGCGGGATCCTCGACGAGGCTCCGCAGTTCGAGGAAGCCGCCGATGCGCGGCGACGTCCGTCCGCGCGCGCAGTCGAAGAAACCCAGTCCGTCGAAGAACGGCACGGCATCCGCCCCGTCAAGGAAACAGTACATCAGCCGGTTCTTCGCCTCCAGGGCCTCGATCGTCACGTAGTGTTCGGGATAGATGACGGCCAACTCGCCCGCCTCCAGCGTGAACGGCTCCCGGTCGTCGAAGGTGTAGCGGAAACGTCCGCAATAGCAACGCATCACGCCGAGGCCAACGAAGTAAACGTTGTCCACAATGACTTTACGTGACACTTCGACATCGGACAAGGACCGCAACCGCACGCCCGGCACGCCGTCCAATCGTTCGTCCTCAACCGCGCTCTCGCTCCATCGTTCCCTACCGCACTCCATCGCCGATCCCTTCCGTACAACATCCTCGCAACAACCTCAGTTCAAAGTCAGGAAACAGTATACCACAACCGCCGTCGGCGGTTGTGGTATTAGGACGATTGACGGAAGGAAGGACCGGGACGCCGTGCGGCGTTAATGTTTTCCGGCGGCGAGCGCGGCGAGATCGGCGTCGACGTCGCCCATCGTGCAGCCGCTGCCGCACGCCGTCTGTTCGCATTGGTAGCAGAACATTCTGTTTTCACTCATAAGCATCCTCCCTTCGCTAACGACCAGCCTTGTAGCCGCATTTCGGGCACGTCCCCGTGGCGTCCAGCGCGACGCCGCAGCGCGGGCACCGCCGGACCGTCTTCTCCGGCGCGTAGCACTGGCTCGCCGTGTTGTCCCCGCTCACGAAGGTCAGCTTCACGATGTTGAGCTTGTCCTTCAGCAGGTCGTGGACGATCTTGATCATGCCCTCCACCGTCATCGTCTCCTTCGTGACGACGAGGCGGCATTCGGGATACGCGCGCGCCCACGCGGTCGCGAAGGAAGGTCCGCGATTCGTGTTCGTGGGCGTGCCGTTGCGGATGCCCGTCTTCTCGTAGACCTCCAGGATCGCCGGAAGAAGCGGGTCGTCCTCGCGTAGGACGAGCGCATGGTCGAAGTTCTGCAGAACCTCCCACGCGGTCTTCTTGATCTCGTTGCAGGGGAACACCATGTTGACGCCAAGCTCGATCGTGTCCTCGACCTCGATGGTCAGGCGGCCCGTGTGCCCGTGGAGGTAGCAGGCCTCACCCGCAAAGCCGTAGAAACGGTGGGCGTACTGGAGATTGAACGTCGTGATTGATTTCATCGTCTGTTTCCTTTCGTGAAACCCGCCGCAGCGGGTGTGGTTGGTTGACTGCGATGTCGTCACGGTCTCCCGTGGGAACATGGTTTAGTCTAACACCCACGCAAAGGAAAAGCCATTCTCAGACCGTCAAAAGAACGACGCAACGGGCGTAAACCGTTCCCTTTCGTCTCCGAAGTTGCCAAATCGTCTTTGGTCCCCTACGAAACAGACCACAGGCCACGGAATCCTTGCCCGTCTCCATGTTTTCTGGTATTCTATTGACAAACGCCAAATTAGGCAGATGGCAATGGAATAAAAAGACGGGTGGCATTGGATGATTCTCGAAGACGAACTGGCGGCCATTCTCGCGCGGCAACGCGAAGTCGAAGAAAGAAAGGCGAGCGGACATCCCCGCTCGCTCGCCTTCAACGAGGTTCTGCTCGATTCGCATGTCCTGGACATCACCGGCGTACGGCGTTGCGGGAAATCCACCATCATGCGCCAGCGCATGCGCGGGAAGGACTCTCCCTGGTTCTACGTCAACTTCGAATCGCCGCTCCTGACGCAGTTCGAGATGCGCGACACCATCCGCCTGGACGCGCTAATCAAGAAATCCGGCGCACGGCGGCTCTTCTTCGACGAAGTCGACCAATTCACGGGGTGGGAGAAGTATGTCCGGCAAAAACTGGACGAGGGTTTCCATCTCTGCATTTCCGGGTCGAACGCCTCGCTGCTGGAGGGTGAGCTTGGAACGAAGCTGACCGGTCGGCACATCTCGCAGGAACTCTTCCCCTTCTCCTATTCCGAGTATCTGGCGTTCTGTGGGAAACGACCCGACCGCACCTCGACGCTTGACTACGCGCACGACGGCGGCTTCCCCCGTTACCTCCAGACATTCGAGGACATCGTTCTGCAGGAACTGTTCGACGACATCGTCTACCGCGATGTCATCGTACACAACAGGATTCGCGACACCGCCGCCGTTCGGGAACTGACGGCCTACCTTATCGAGAACGTCGGCTGCCGGTTCACGGCCTCCAAGCTGCTCAGGCCCCTCGGCGTCTCCAGCGCATCCACGGTGACGCAGTGGTGCGAGTGGATCGAGAAAGCCTATCTTTTCTTCTTCGTTCCGATCTACAGCGACTCCGAAAAGGCCCGCCTCCTGAATCCGCGAAAGGTCTACTGCGTCGACACCGGTCTCGAATATGCCGTTTCGTCCCGCCGCATCCCAAATGACGGCGCCCGTTTTGAGAACATGGTCTACCTGGCGCTCCGCCGCGAAACAAAGGATGTCAGCTATTTCGACAACGGCGACGGAGAATGCGACTTCATCATCCGGCGGCGGCATGCCGTCACGGAAGCCGTCCAGGCCTGCACGCGGCTCACCGACGACAACATGGACCGCGAAGTGGAAGGCCTTCTCGCAGCCATGACGTCCTTCTCCCTCGCACACGGCACGATCGTGACGTTGGACCAACACGACAAATTGACATTCGGGGAACGGACGATTGACGTCGTGCCGTTCTGGGGCTGGGCGCTTCGCCCGTCGACGCGCTGAACCACCCTTCTATCGGGCAGCGCCTGCGGCGGGTGGCAGCGCAATCCCCAATTCGGCGAGCGGACGCATCACGAAGTCGCGCAGGTGGGCGCGCGGGTGGGGGAGCGTGAGGGCGGGGTCGTCGTTGACGAGCCCGCCGAAGTCGATGAGATCGACGTCGATGGTGCGCGGACCGTTCCGCACCGTGCGCACACGACCAAGCCGATCCTCGACCGCGTGCATCCGCCGCGAGAAGTCATACGGCTCCAGCGTCGTCCACAGCACCAGCACCTGGTTGAGAAACGCGAGATCGGCATATTCGGGCGGCACGTCGACCGGCGTCGTCTCGATGACGGCGCTCGCCCGTTCCAGCCACGTGCCGGGGAACGCCGCGAGCGCGGCGCGGGCCCGTGCAAGGTAGTCCGCACGCGGCTCGACGTTCGACCCCAGCGCCACAATCACGCGCACGCCTTCCGGCTCTCCACCGAGATGCGGTTCCATGACGGGCGGATCGGACAGACCGAAAACCAGCTCAGATGCCGCGCTGGAGGCGTTCGAGGGCCGCGATGCGGTCTTCAAGGGAAGGATGGGTCGAAAAGATCGAAGCATGCTGGCCGTTGATGCCGAACGCCTTGACGGAATCGGGCAGCACGCCGGGCTGGAGGTTTCCAAGACGGCGGAGGGCGGCGATCATCGAGGACGGCGTTCCGAGGAGCCGCGCGCTCCCGGCGTCGGCGGCGAACTCGCGATGGCGCGAATACCACATCGCAATCAGGGAGGCGACGAGGCCGAGGAGGATCTGCAGGACGTAGTAGACGAGATAGTAGAGTCCGTTCGAACCACGCCGACGCTCACCGCCTCCGTCTCGCCCCGCCATCGCGTTCGTCGCCAGATAGGCGACGACGCGGGAGAGGAAGAGCACGCAGGCGTTGAGCACGCCCTGAAGGAGGGTCATCGTCACCATGTCGCCGTTCGCGACGTGGCTCATCTCGTGCCCCAGGACGGCACGCAGTTCCTCGCGCGTCATCTGCGCCATGATGCTGTCTGAAACGGCGACGAGCGCATGGTTCTTGAAGGCCCCCGTCGCAAAGGCGTTGGCCGAACCATGGTAGATCGCCACCTCGGGCATCTGCACGTTCGCGCGCGCGGCGAGCGAACGGACCGTCTCGACGAGCCACCGCTCGGCCTCGCCCTCGGTTCCGTCAATCGTCCGCGCTCCCACGGACCATTTTGCCATCGGCTTGGAGAGCAGCAGCGAAATGAACCCTCCCGCCATGCCCCAGACGAGCGAGAAGAGCGCGACCGCCTTCAGGTCTAGCCCACCCGACGTCGCAAACGCCGCATTCGGGTCGATTCCCAGAAGCGCGCACACAATATGAAACGCCACCATCAGCGCGATCATGACGGCGAAGTTCAGGACAAGGAACAGGAAAATTCTCTTCATGGCCCATCAAGCCTTTCGCTCAAATCTTTTAGTCGTTTTTTGCAAGTCTGCAAGTCTCAAGTCGATTGTCCTTTTGGGGCAGCGCTCTTGCTGCGGAGACCGTGCAAGAGATTACCACATCTTGCCCCTCTGCGTCCATTGGAAACGTTCTCCCCCTACGCATCCCGTTCATCTGACCCAAGACCGCTAGAGCCAACACCCCCACTGGTAGCCCGTCAGCTCATGCGTGTCCAGATCGAACACGAGGATGAGACGCCATTCTCCGCCACACGAACTGCCGTCAAACGCATGGCTTTTCGTCAGCGAGATAAAGCGCCTTGGCAAGGGCCTCTCCCCGAAGACAAGCCGATGCTGCGTCTCGGGATCTTTTGACCGGCGTTCCTCCCAGCGACGATACGCGGCACTTCCGCCGGACGCGCTCTCGGACAAGGCATATTCCAGCATCGTAAACGCATTCGTCGCAAGTGGATAGGCGTGGCCCTGCGCAAATCGGATCATGTCCGCCTCCTTGCAGCGACAGGTCAGGCGTTCCGTACACGTGCCATACGTCGCCTGGCTGTAATAGCGGATGTCCGTCGCCTCAGGCGGAAGCCATTTGGCGAACGACGCGGCTCGTCGCGGTCCGCCGGCCATCTCGCCCTGCGTCGCATACGAACAGTCGATGGTCCGGCAAGCGTAAGCCATAACCCCGCCGAAGCCAACCGCCGAAGCCACAACCGTCAACGCCAGCACGCCAACGGCGCTGCCGCAGGCATAAGCCCCCCAGAACGCGCCTCTCAGCCACCGGTTCCTCGGCGCCTTCACCCGCCATCCCGGCCAGCGGACGATCATGACGCATATCGCCACGAGCGGAATCAGCGCAAGCACGGCCAACGGCGCCGCCTTTTCCGGAAAGACCATGAAGCAAAAGCCGCCGATCCAACCCGCGCAGAGGCAAACCGGAAAGGCGGCCGCGGCCGGCACGATGCGAAGTGCCCAGGTCAACACACCGACATTGCGCCGTCGGCACCACGCCAAGGCACTCACCGCCAACGGCAACAGCAACATTGGAACAAAGACCATTTCGATTCCCAGGCCGAAGTTCATAATGGCGGAGGGGAAGGAGCCATTAACGACGTTCTGCCTCAGCGATCGCAGTCCCTGCACGGCGCTTCGGCGGACGCCGCGTGCGTGCGGACGCGGATGTACAGCGGCGCGTGGGGCGGAAGCTCGACGTCATACGCGCCCTTGAACGCGCCCAGGCCGCGCCGCCGCCACACGTCGCGGACCGTCACCTCGTCCGCAAGGCCCAGACGCCTGAAGTCCACCTTCACGCGGCGCCTGAACGGACGGAGGTTGACCACGCACACCGCCTTCGAGCCATCGCGGAGTTCCTTGACGAAGGCCCATTCGTCGTCCGCGTCGATCACGAGCCGGGCGGGCGGATGCGCCACGTCCTGGTTGATGTCGATGACCTCCGGGTTGACGAGGAGGCGCGTCGTGAACGCATCGAGGGCGTTCATGCGGCATCCCAGGATGAGCGGCGCGTTGAGGATCGACCACATCGAGACATGCGCGTACTGCTCGTTCGGCGTCAGCAACGTATCGTGCTCGCCCAGGACGCCCGTGTGGAGGCGGCCCACCACCAGCATGTCGGGATCGGCCCAGTAGCCGGGATGCGAGGACTGGCAGCGCGCGGCCGTCGAGCGCGCGGCATTGAGGACGCAGCCCCAGCCGTCCTTCAGGTCCCCCCATGTGCGGTACAGGTTCGCGCCGTTCTCCTCGCCCAGGCGCGCGCCCCCGCCGCTGAAGGAGTAGACCATGTCGCGCGGCTGCTGAAGCAGTTCGCGGTAGAGGATCCTGAAGGGCTTGATGCGGTCCTCGTCCGTCGGCGCGCGGCCGGCCAGCTCCTTCTGGAAGATCTCGGTGTAGGAACACCAGTCGTACTTGACGTAGTCGACGCCCCACGCGCTCCACGTGGCCGCATCCTGCGCCTCATGCCCGTAGCTGCCCTCGTAGCGCGCGCACGTCCAGGGCCCGGGAGAGGAGTAGATGCCGAACTTGAGGCCGAGGGCGTGCAGATGGTCCGCCAGCGCCTTCATGTCGGGGAAATGGCCGTTCGGACGAATCGTGCCGTCGTCGTTGCGCGTCTTCCCCCTGCGCTTTGGATCGTTCCGCGCGCTTTCGGCCGAGACGTGCGCGCCGTACTGCCAGCCGTCGTCGAGATTGACATACGTCCAGCCCGTGTCGGCCAGGCCCTTCTCGACGAACGCCCGCGCCGTGTCGCGCACGATCCCGTCCGTGATTTCGCACCGCCAGGCGTTCCACGCGCTCCATCCCATCGGCGGCGTCAGGCACAGCTTGTCGCCGACGGAAATGACGAGCGTGCACCGGGCCTGCCCATGCGCGTTCTTCGCCACGAACGGGATCCGGTAGTCACCCCGCGCCTCCAGCGCACCCGTCAGGAGGCGGCGCTTCGCGTCGAAGGCAAGCCCCTTCGGCAGGGGGCCGTCGACGGAAAGCGCCATCGGGCCCGCGCCGACGACGGCGATGCGGTGGAGAACGGGGCTGCGCGGCCGCACGCCGTACTGCCACGCGCCGGTGAAGTGCGGCGCGGGCGCCGCGTCGGGCGTCAGGATGCCGAACTGCGGCGTCTCGGCGCCTGAGACGTCTTCCTGCACCCGCGCGTCCGGCGCCCCCGCGAATCGGACGTCCTGCCAAAGGGCCAGCAGCTGCGGCGTGCCCAGCCAATAGCCGCCATCCACGCTCTCAAGGACGATCAGCCTCGCCCCCGCGACGTCCGCCTCGATCGCCCGCGTGCCGTCGCCCGGCTTGACGAGCCCCGTGTCGGCGGCGAGGCGGCCGTCGGCGTAGACGCGAAAGCCCATGAGCGTCTCCCTCAGATGCGCGCCCTCATACTTGCGCTTGAGCGTGTAGATGGCGGGGTCGAATCCAACGGTCGCCGAGAACCGCGTGACCGCGCCGTCCGTGCGGAAGAAACGCGCCGCCGGCGCCTTCATCCTCAGGGTCGTCCCCTCAACCGTCGCGGCGCCCAGCGCCAGCGCGAGCAGCGCGCCCGCCCCCACAGCCATGAAACGCACCATGCAGCCGTCCTTCCTCGTCTAGTTCTCGTTCGAGTGGAGGCCGCCCGCGCCGGCCTTGAAGACGATGTTGCCGTGGTCCGTGCCCGGCACGAGGCAGGCGCAGTTCCAGATGCACCCCCCGCAGTGGACGCACTTCTCGCGGTCGAACTTCGGCACGCCGCCCGGCTCGTCGGAGGGCATGAGCGCCTGGGCCGAGCAGATCTCGATGCAGGTGTGCTTCGTGCAGGACCGGCAGAGCGCGGGATCCTCGAAGGTGACGTGGTCCGCAAAGCCGGGGGCGGCCTGGACCTTGCCGCCGAGCAGCAGCGCGTCCTGGTGCTGCATCAGCAATTCGCCGTCGTAGGGGATCGCCGGCCAGCCGCAGGCGTCCATCACCGCGTCGTGAAGCGGCTTGCGCGCCTTCTCGGCGGCCTCCACGCCCGCGCGGAGCTTCGCGCGGTCGCAGCGGCGGCCCTTCAGGGCCGTTTCGAGGTCGGGGATGCGCGCCGCCGGCGGGACGGACCTGAAGGGGAGCGCGAGGCCGAGCATCCCGCGCAGCCCCTCGCCGAGCATGCCCCAGAAGAAGCCCTTGTTGAAGCCGTTGCGCGCGCCCGTCGCCTTCTTCAGGCGGCGGTCGAGGGCGGAGGCGCGGCGGTCGGCGACGTAGGTCGCCTCCAGGTTCGCCCGCGTGAAGTCCTTCCCCTCCTTGAGCAGCTTCAAGACGGCGTGCGCGAGCTGCACGCCGCTCTCCCACGCCTCGTCGACGCCCGCATTCGCGAGGACGTCCGTCGTCCCCGACCCCTCGCCGATGCGGGCGTAGCCGTCGCCGCAGAGGAAGGGCTCGCCCTCCTGTCCGCTTTCCTGAAGCGACTTTGCGCCCCAGCTGAGGAGCTTGCCGCCCTTGATGTGCCGCCAGACGTAGGGGTGCTGCATCCAGTGCTGGAGGTAGCGGTAGGTCGTCCGAACGGGCGTATCCTGCCACGGCGCGACGAAGATGCCGAGCGAGGCCGTGCGGTTCGGATAGACGTAGAGGAAGCCGAAGATCTCCGGCTCGGGGAAGCCGAGCGTGTGGATGACCGTGCCGGGCTTCAGCTCGCACGTCTCCGGCAGCTGCACGACGGCCTTCATCCCGACGCCCCAGTCGTAGCGGTGATGCCCCTTCGGAAGCCCGAACTTCGCGTCGAGCGCGCGCCCGACGGCGCCCACGGGGCCGTCCGCCACGACGGTCAGCGCGGCCTTGACGTCCATGCCCGGCATGAACGCGCCCTCCATCGGCGTCCCGTCCTTCTCCACGCCCTGGTCCGCAAGGCGCACGCCCACCACGGCGTCGCCCGCGAAGAGCGGTTCGGCGACGGGCGTGCCCGGCATGACCATGAGGCCCGCCTCCATCACCTTCTGGGAGGCCCACGTCATGAAGGATCCCATCGACAGCACGAGGCCGCCGCGCTTGTCCATGAACGGCGGCGTGAACGGCAGCTCGCGCGCGTGCCATTTCCCGCCGCGCATGAAGAGGCCGCCCAACTTGAAACCGAAATCGCAGAGGCGCGTGAGGGGCGTACGCTTCGACGCGCCCAAGTGGTCAAAGAGGTAGGCCGTCTGCTCCTCGCCGACGGCGGCGCAGTTCGGGATCTCCTGCGTCAGGTCGACGCCGGGGAAGGAGCGGCGGATCGCGGCGGCCTTCGTGACGATGCCGGAGACGCCGAAGCCGGGGTCGTCGGCGCGCTCGTAGCACATGACCTGGAGAGGACAGCCCGGCATCACCTTCGACTCGTAGAGCGGCGTGCCGTCCTCCTTCGTCTGCGCGAGCGCGGGGCCGAGCGTCGTGAGGAACCCGGCGGCGGCGGGGCCGAAGCCCGCCACCACGATATCCGCCTGCATCTCCTGTCTCTCCGTCATGAAATCCGTCCCTTCTCCAATCTGAGCGTGCGGTCGCACCGCGCGGCCGCGTCCTGCGAATGCGTGACCATCACGCACGCAAACGGCGCGTCGTTGACCTCGAAAAGCAGCTTGAGGATCTCGGCGCCCGTGAGCGCGTCGAGGTTGCCCGTCGGCTCGTCCGCGAAGACGATCTCAGGACGGCACATCAGCGCCCGCGCGAGCGCGACGCGCTGCTGCTCGCCGCCCGAGAGTTCGGCGGGCAGATGGCCGAGGCGGTGCGAAAGGCCCACCCGCTCCAGCAGCGCGCAGGCCCGTGCCCGCGCGCCCGCACGCGGCACGCGCCCCGTCATCGTCGGCAGCATCACGTTCTCCACGACGTCAAGCTCGGGCATGAGGTGGAACCCCTGGAAGACGAACCCCATGCGCGTCGCCCGCAGCCGCGTGCGGCGGCGCGCGGCGCCGAACCCGGCGAAGAGCGAGACCCCGCCGAGCTGCACGTCGCCCGCCGTCGGGATGTCGAGCCCGCCCAGCAGGTTGAGGAGCGTCGACTTGCCCGCGCCCGAGCGCCCGACCACCGCCACGTGTTCGCCCGCCTCCACCGCAAAGGAGACCCCATCCAGCACCCGGATGGGCTTCTGCCCCGGCAGACGGTATTCCTTCACGAGGTTCTGGACATTCAGCAGCATGCGGCCTCCCTCACGAAACAAACCTCACGACCCCAACGCCTCGACGGGGTTCTTCGACGCCGCCAGGAACGCGGGGACAAGGGCCGCGAGCAGACCGAAGACGTAGACGATCACGACGACCCACACGACGTCCGACGCGACGAGGCGGTAGGGAATCGCATCGAGTCCGTAGACCGCCTTCGGAAAGACCTGCACGCCGAAGTGCGCGAGTTGGTCCACGATGTTCTGCAGGTTCCGCAGAATCGCGTACGCAAGCCCAAGCCCGACCAGGACCCCGGCCGTCACCTGCACGAGGCCGTGGACCACGAACGCGCCCATGATCTTCCCGCGCGGGAAGCCGAGCGCCTTGAGGAGGCCGATCTCCGGCGTCTTCTGCACGGTCAGGACGAGGAGCGTGTTCATCACGCAGAAGAGCGCGACGACCGTCACGAGCATGAGGAGGAGCGCGGTCATGTTCTTCTCGACGGCGAGCGCGTTGAAGAGTTCGCGGTCCGCCTCGCGCCACGTGACGACGCGGCACGACGGCGCGCGCGCGCGGATCTGTCCGCAGAGGGCGTCGAAGACGGGCGCGTTCCCCGGGGCCGCCGTCTTCACGTGGATCGCGAAGACGCCGTGTTCCAGTCCCATCAGGTCCCGCGCGTTCGCGAGCGAGCAGACGCAGAAGCCCGCGTCGTAGTCGCGCTGGCCGGAGGAGAAGATACCCGTCACGCGCCACTTGAGCGGCAGGAAGATCTCGTCGCGCGCGGCGAGCGTCTTCGGCGAGTAGACCGTCACGTCGTCGCCCACCCACACGCCGAGCGAACGGGCGAGGTCGACGCCGAGGATGATCGAATCACCCTCCAGGTCGTAGACGCCGGCGCGCGGCGCGCCGATCCTGTAGGCGTCGCGGAAGCGGTCGGGGTCGACGCCCAGCACGATCGGGGCCGAGACGCGCCCGCGGAAGGAGAGCATGATGCGCGTGTCGATCTCGGGCGAGACGGACACGACGCCGGGGAGCGCGGCAAGGTCCCGCGCAAGCCGGTCCTCGTCCTGGACGACCTGCCCCCCGCCGTAGGACGTGAGCGAGACGTGGGGCTTGAAGTCGAGGATCTTCTCCTCCCAGAGGTCACCGAAGCCCGTCATGACCGCGCGCACGATGATGACGACGGCGACGCCGAGGAGAACGCCCAAAACCGAAACGCAGGTGATCACGGAGGTCACGCTGCGCTTCGGTTTGAGGTACTTGAGGGCGAGAAAGAGGCTAAAGGGCATGATGTCCCGGCACGGTGCGCGGTCAGATGTCGATCGTGACGCTGATCTCGCCGCCCTTGTCCTTCGAGAGCGTCTCGACGTCGGCCTCGACCTCCGTCGCCTTGAGCGAGGTCGTGGGCAGATAGCGGTAGTACACCATCAGCTGCAGGGCCGCGAGGCAGGTGCCCATCACGTCGTAGTTGTAGTGGTCCTTGTTCTCCCAGCGGCCGATCGGACGGTCCTTGCCCGCCGGGTCCTTGACCGTGACCGGCTGACCCGATTTGTCCGTGACCGTGATGACCGCCTTCGTGTAGAGGGCCTTCATCTCGGCGTTCCACTTCTTCCAGAGCGTGAAGTTCGCCGGCGTCGCGTCCTTGCACATGCCCGCCTGGTACTTGCACTGCGCCGCATAGTAGCAGTAGTACTGCGCGTTCTCCGGCTTGCCCGGTGCATAGGAGTAGACCTTGTCGAGCGACGGCTGCCAGTCGCGCATCACATTGAGGGCGTTCGCGACCTCCTTCTCCTTGGCGTAGCCGAGAAGCTGCATCGCAAGGCAGCCGACGCCCGCAAGACCGCCCGTGCCGCCCTTGTGGTTGGTGGTCGCGCGGTAGACGAAGCCGGCCTTCTCGGAGTAGTTGCGCTTCTTGAGGCAGTTGACCGCCTTCTTGATGCACTCCTCCATGCCGGGCAGATGGATGCCCGCCATCTTGCCGGCCTTGATGGCCTGCATGGCCCAGCCGCCGAATGAAATGTCGTCCGGGCCGTCCTTCGTGACGCGCGCCATGTTGTAGTTCCAGCCGCCCGTCGCGGTCTGGCCGCTGATGATGCGCCCGAGCGTCTTCTCGGCGGCCTCGCGGGCGTTCGGGTTCTTCGTCATGCCGTATGCCTCACAGAGGGCGTAGGTGCCGATAAGGAAGCCGTACTCCGACCCGCCCGCACCGGACATCCGGATGTAGGGCGTGTTGCCGTTCGGGTCCTTCGCCAATTTCCCGTTCTTGTCCTTGACGACGTAGACGCTGTTGATCAGGTAGTCGAGGGCCTTCTGGACGGTGGGGCCGAACTCCTTGGAGGCGGGCGTCTCGCCGTGGGCGAGATAGGCCAGAATCGCGAAGCCCGCACCGGCGGCGGCGTCCATGCCCTTCTCAAGGCCCAGGCTCTTGTACTTCTGGTAGGTCGCCATCGCGCCGTCGTAGGCGGCCTTGTTGATCTTCTTTTCTTTAAACGCCCTTTCCTGCTGGTTCTTGAAGCCCTCCAGACTGCCCCAGGTCGGCCACGAACCGTCGCCCTGCTGCGTCGCCTTCAGCCAGCGGAGCGCCTTCATCACGGCGGCCTCGGTGGCGGCGTCGCCATAGGACGCGCCGCCGCGCGTGTAGGTGCCGCGCACGCCCGCGCCGCGCGAGGTGCCCATCACCGACTTCATCGTGACCGGGCTCTTGATGCTGAGCATCGCGTCGACGGAGGCCACCTTCACGGACTGCGGTTCGGCCGTCGGCGCGGGGGCCGCCTCCGACGCCATCTCGGTGGGGTTCATCGACGGCGCATCGACCGTGATCTCGATGTTGTCCATCTCGGGCGGCGGCTCCGTCTCCTGCGGCGTCTCGATCTCATCCAGCGCATCGTCCTGCTGGTCGGCCTGCACGATCTCGACCTTGAGTTCCCGCTTCCCGGAACCGGAAACCGCCGTCACAACGAACAACGTCGCGACGACCAGAATCGGCAGCAGGATCGCCAGCAGGGGCGCGGTCTGGCGCTGCAGCTCGACGATGGCCTCCTTGTACTCCGGCGAGTTGCGCGGACGCCCCAGGCCGACGAACATCTTGATGAGACGCCGGAAGTAGCCGTCGTCCTCGAACTTGGCCATCTCCTCCTTAAGCTGCTCCTTGATCTCTTCCTCGTCGATCGTTTCCATCGCGAACGATCCTCCTTCCACGGGTTACATGCTGAAAATCGACAGATTGTACATGCCGTACTTGTTGCAGGTGTCAAGCGCGTCCACCAGGAACTTGTGCGGCGAATCCATCGTGCAGCGCACGATCACCGTCGACTTCTTGGAGACGGCGGCGAGCTGCTTGATGTTGCGGTCGAGTTCCTTGAGCGAAACGCCGCGGCTGTTGAACACGAAGCCGCCGGGGCCGATGTCGATCTTGATCTGGGTATCGTTCTCCTCGCTTGACGCCGCCGACGTGTTCGGGGCCGGGCGGTTCGCGTTCAGCTTGGAGAAGATGTCCTCCTGCTTGATCGTGACGACGAAGAAGATGATCAGCTCGAACACGACGTCGATCATCGGCGTCATGTCCAGCTGCGGGTTTTCCTGTTCCTTGCGTGCCATGGTCGGAACCTCACTTCCTCTCGCTCTTGCGGTCGTAGACCGCCACGAACGAGAGCTTCCAGATGCCGTTCATCGTGCAGGCGTTCATCACCTCCGCCACGGACTTGTGCCGCGCACGGTAGTCTGCGCGGATGAGGACGGGGAACTCCCCGTACTTGCGCAGACGCTCCTTGACGCGGCGGCCGAGCTCGGCGGGGGTGATCGTGACGTCGCACATCGAGATGCGCCCGTTCCGGGCGACATCGACGATCAGGTGCGTGGGGGGCAGCTCGTCCGGCGTCAGCTCGATGCCGTGCTTGCCGTCCTCCAGCTTCACCGTCTCGTCCTTCGCCGTCGCCTGGGTGAGCGTCACGACGAAGAAGATGATCAGCTCGAACACGACGTCGATCATCGGCGTCATGTCCAGCTGCGGATTTTCATGTTTCTTTCGTGCCATGTCCGACGGTCCTTTCAGGTCCTGTGGGGACGCATGCGAACCGGTGGTTTAGGCCTGCTGCGCGTTCTCGTCCACGACTTCGACGTTGCGGAGGCCCTTCAGAAGCTCCATCGTGAGCGCCGTCATGCGCATGATGAGGCGGGTCGCCTTGTTGCGCAGCGAGTAGTAGATCGTGATGGAGGGGATGGAGACGCACAGGCCGGCGGCCGTCGTCCAGAGGGCCTGGCCGATGGAATTCGCGAGCATCGAGGCGTCGCCCGCGCCGCCCTGGGCGAGGGCCTCGAACGTCAAGATCATGCCCTGCACCGTACCGAGCAGACCGAGGGACGGACCGAGGTTCGAGCAAACGGAAATCCACGTCAGGCGCTGCGTCAGGCGCTCGGTCTCCAGGTCGGCCGCGCCGTTGACCGCCTCCTGGATGACATCGTAGCCGTCCTCGACGTGCTGGAACGCCGTGCTGAGGATGTTCGACATCGCGCTCGGCTCGTTCTCGCACACCTTGAGGGCCTTCATCACGTCGCCCTCCACCATCGCGCTCTGCACGTTCGTGATGAGCGAGGTCGGCATGAGCTTCTGGGGCTTGATCAGGACGAAGCAGTCCACCGCGAAGTAGATGGCCATCGCGCCGTCGGCGAAGAGGGCGAACCAGAGAATCGCGCCGACGACGCCCGAACCGAAGACGATGTCGAAGAAGCCGCCGCCGGACTTCTGCTGCTGGCTCGGATCGACGGCCTTGCCGTCCGCGCCGACCAGGTCGCCGCCGCCTTGCTGCTGCTTCTGCGTCGCCGGTGCCGCATCCTGCGCCATCGCCACGCCCGCCGCGACGGGTGCCACAACCAGGCCGAGCATCATCATCGCGGCCATCACCGACTTCTGCATCTTCTTCATGTTCATGTGTTTGTTCCTTTTTGAAGCTTTTTAAACTTGATTCTGTTTGGAAGTTGAAAGTTGAGAGTGGGCAGGAAAGATCACCGCGCGGCCCAGGGGCTCGCCGCATAGTTCTGCTTGAGTTCCGTGCGCATCGCGTCCGCACGGCCGCTCTGCCCGAGCTTGTCGAAGCAGTGCGCGGCCTTGCAGAGGGCTTCGGGGCGCAGACGGTCGGCAACCTCGTCGTCGGTGTAGAGGAAGACGACGCGCAGATAACCGTCGGTCAGGGCCTTCTTCGCGGCGTCGTTCGACTCGGCACCCTCCTTGAGGATCACGTCGCCGCGCAGGGTGAGCGCCGCGCCGGCGGAGAAGCGGTCGCCGCTCTTGGCCGCCTTCTCCAGCTGCGCCTCCAGCTTCGCCTTGCGTCCGAGGGCCAGCAGCGCGCTCCAGTAGGCGGGCGCAAGCTCGCCCGTGTAGGCGGCGGTGGCGTCGTCGTCGATGATCGCCTCGCACGCGCGGAGGGCGTCGTTCGCCTTGCCCGCCGACAGATAGGCCTCGGCGAGGTAGCGCCCCGCGACCTTGTCCCACTGGAGGTGGCGATACTCCCTGACGATCTGCTGCAGCGCGGGAATCGCGGCGGCCCCCTTCCCCTTCTGGACCTGCGCGACGGCCTCGTCGTACCCGGCGGGCTTGTCGATCTCGATCTCCGCGACGTCGGCGGGCTTCACCTGGATCTCGGTGTTGCCCTTCGTCACCGCATACGCCTTGTCGCGCATGCTCCAGCGGATCACGCCCTTCTGGGTCGCGCCGCCCTCGGTCGTGATCGACCCCGTGACGGCGCCGAAGACGGCGGCGGACGCGAGGGCCGCCAATGCCGTGACTACGCTCTTACGCATTGTCTTCTCCACTCCTTGGAATCCTGATGGTTACTGATCGGCCTTGGCCTGGTTGACGGCGTTCTGGACGGCGGTCTTGTGCTTGCCGTTCGGGAACAGCTCCATGTACGTGTCGCCGTACTTGAGGATCATCTCCGTCTGCTCCTTGCCGAGCTTCGCCATGAGCGGCAGCGCGGACGAGTAGCAGCGTTCGAGGTTCGCGAGCTGGGCGGGCGTCATGTCCTTCGCCGGGTGTTCGGCGGTGGGCTCGTGCGACATGAGGAAGGCGATGAAGGCGTTCGCCGCGAGGCCGCACGTCTCCTTCGCCTTGTCCTTGAGGTTCATCGCCTCCTCGGCCTCCATCTTCCTCACGAGCACGTCGCCCGAACGGAGGTCCAGCTCGTCGATCTCGGCCTGGGTCTTGCAGTGGCCGCGCAGACGCTTGATGGCGCGCACCGCCGCGTTGAAGTACTGCTTGCGCAGCTCGTCGTCCTTCTCCACGCGGCCCTCCTCCGAGGCGACCTCCACGATGAGTTCGTAGGCGTCGATGACCAGCTTGCTCTTCGCGTACTTCTCCACGAACTGGTCCAGCTTCTGATGCGCTTCGGCGTAGAGCTTCTGTCCGGCGGCCGCCTGGGCCTGGCCGAGCGTGGCGCGCGCGATGATCGCCGTCTTCGCGCTCTCGTTCGTGACGGCCTTCGTCAGCTCGATGGACTTCGTGTACGCCTCGCCCGCGACGTCCCAGCCCTTCGCCTCCAGCAGCGCGTCGCCGGCGGCGAGGAACTGCCCGGCGGTGTACTTGCCGTCCGTCGTCTCCAGCATCTGCTTGTACTGCGCCACGCCCTCCTGGCGGAGGCCCATCTCGATGAGCGTCTTCGCGAGGCGCGGCACCGAGTTCTTGGCCTCGTCGGAATCCGGGAACTCGCTCTGCAGGCGCGCGAACGCCTTCTGCGATTCGTCCATCTTCTTTTCGGCGGTGTAGATCGTGCCGATCTTCACGAGCGCGACGGGGCCCCATGTCCCCTTCGGGCAGGCGGCGAGGTAGCGCTCGTACGCCTTGACGGCCTGCATGCGGAAGACGGGGATCTTGTCCTCCGGCCACGCGAGGCGCTGCCAGCAGTCGCCTTCGAGGAAGAGCGCCTGTTCGCGGCGGAGCAGGAACTTCTCCTTGTCGCCCTTCGAAAGGCCCTTGTTCGACTCCAGCTCCTTCGCGCTGTCCGTCGACGCGGTCCTGAAGTCCTTGATCGCCCCCGCGACGTCCCGGTAGGCGGCCTTGCGCATCGCCTCGGCGGCCGTCACGTCGTTCGTCTCCGCTGCGGCGGTGAACGCGGCGAAGCCCTCCTTCTGCTGCATCTGCGCGAGCTGCAGGAACGCGGTCGTGCGGTCCAGCGGCTTCTTCGTCGTGCCGGCGAACCGGCGCAGCCAGGACTTCTGCGCCTCCGTGTCGCCCGTTTTCGCGGCGCAGACGGAGAGGAACTGGAGGGAGCTCGCGAGATGCGGCGAATTCGTGTAGACCGTCGCGACAAGTTCGTAGTAGTGCGCGGCCTGCTCCCAGTCCTCGGCCTTGTAGGCAAGCCCCGCGAGGGAGAGCGCGCGCTGCGCGGCGTTGTAGTGGTTCGGGAAGTTCTTGAAGTAGAGGTCGTAGACCTGCTGCGAACGGGCGAGCGCGCCCAGTTCGCGCTCCTTCGCGGCGAGCCGCTGCAGTTCGTCGCCCGCCGCGCGCGCCCGCGCGTCGTTCACGCCGGCGAACCGCTTCACCAGGTCCTGCTCCGCCGCGTCGGCCGCCGCCCGGTAGGCCTGCTTCTTCTGCGCGTCCTTCGCGTCGTGCCAGAGCGAGAGGTTGCAGTCGGCCAGCACCGCCACGGCGCCGGGAACCTCCTCGGCGTCCGGGAACTGCTCGATGAGCGGCGCATAGGCCTTGATGGCCGCCGCGCAGTCGCCGGTCCTGTAGACCGCGAACGCATTCTCGAACTGCATGCGGCGCACCTTCTTCATCTGGTCCGGCGAGATCTTGACGGCCTTCTTGAGGTCCGCCTTGTAGCGCGCGAGGACGAACGCCGCGATGTCCTCGTAGAGCCGCCCCGCCGCGCCCGCGCAGGACGACTCGGGGTACTTCACGTAGACGTTGACCGCGTGGTTGAAGGCGCCGAGACCGTTGCGCTTGCCGTTCTTGCCGCGCGCGCCGAGCAGCATCGACTTGATCTTCTCCTCGTCCGGCTTCTTCTCCTTCGCCTCGGCCTGCGCGCCCTCCCACAGCATCTGCGCGAGCAGGTAGCGGCACTCGGGCATCGGGCTCATGCGCACGTAGCCGCGGCGACCGTCCGGATCCTGCTCCAGGAGGCTGGCGTGGATCTGCGAGAGCTGCGGCATGTATTCGTTGACGAGCCCCTGGGCCTTCTCCATGTCGCCGTTGAGCACCTCGATGTGCGCCTTCATCGCGATCGCCTTGCCGAAGACGATGATGAGTTCGTTCTTCCAGAGCAGCTTGTTCACGATCTTCGTCGCCTGGGCCAGGTAGTCCGCGCGCACCTTCGCCTTCTTGGGATCCTTCATCTCCTCCGCGAGGCGGATGAGCAGCGACACGTCCTCCATCGCGACGGCGCACCACCGCTCTTCGGTCGCGCCCGTCTCGGGGATCTTCGCGAGAAGGCCCGCGTACATCTTCACGGCCTCGTCGAAGTTCTTCTCGTTCACGCAGATCTGCGCCCACTTGAAGCCCGACTCGACGTAGAAGTCCAGCAGGTCGGCGCCGGGCTGCGGCACGGCCTTGAAGAACTCCTCGTAGATCTTGCGGCACGACGCCATCTCGGAGCGGTCGTAGTAGGCGTCGGCCATCGAGAGGCGCAGCGCCCAGTATTCGCCGCCCTTCTTGTCCTTCATGCCGTCGACGACCTTCTGCACGTCGGCGAACTTTCCGAGGCGCAGGTCGCCCTTGATCTCCAGCACCTTGAGCTTGGGCCCCAGCTGCGGCCACTTCTTCTTCGCCGCGTCGATGACCGGCTCCGCGAGGTCCGGCATGTTCGCGTCGACGAGCGCGCCGATGTACTTCAGCTCCTCCTTCATCGCGGCGTCTTCGGCCTTGGACGGGGCCGCCTCGGGCGCATCCGCCGCCCGCACCGCCGCGACGGGCGCGAGTGTACACGCGGCAAGAACCGCGAACGACAGCACGTGGGTATGTGAAATGCTCATGGTGGAAAGAAGTATAGAGAAAAAACCGACGTGCGTCAAGCACGCGGGTGCAACGAGATATTTATGCAGAGCCAAAGGGGTTTAGCCGCAGAGAACGCAA
>URIT01000025.1 GCA_900547945.1 uncultured bacterium | reverse complement strand
GACGACCCTAATCCTCAATTCGGCTGGTGGGCTGCGCAACCCACTAACCCATTACTATTTCTTCGACCTAGCGGATCCCCGCAAATATGGTAGAATACACGGCATGGACTATAATCGCCTGATGGATCAGAAGAGCGCGGCGGCGCATCTGCACATGCCGGAGAACGAGCTGCGGCACTTCGCGCAACGCGGCGAGGTCGAGAGCGTCAAGCGCGGCGACCTCTACTTCTTCGAGCACCGCGTGCTCGACGAATGGGCCCAGCGCCGTCTCATCGCGCTGAGCGACAAGGCCCTGACGGCCGAGCACACGGTCGCGATGACGGAGCGCCGCCGCACGGATGGACACGACTTCCATGTCGCCGAACTGCTCCGCCCCGAGACGATCGCCCCCGCCCTCACCGCCCGGGGGCGCGCCGGCGTGCTGCGCGACATGACGGACTTCGCGGACGCCACCGGCCTTCTCTACGATCCTGAGACCCTTTTCGCCGAGCTGAGCGCACGCGAGGAAGTCGCCTCCACCGCCGCCGGCGGCGGCGTCGCCTTCCTGCACCCCCGCTACCACGACCCCTACCTCTTCCAGGAGACCTTCCTCGCCCTCGGCCGCGCCGTGCGCCCCGTCTTCTTCGGTTCCCAGGACGGCACGGGGACCGACCTCTTCTTCCTCATCTGCTGCACGGACCACACCCTCCACCTCCACATCCTCGCCCGCCTCTGCCTGCTCGCCCACGGCACCACTCTCCTCCAGGAACTGCGCGACGCCCCGGACGCCGCGTCCATGCACACCGCCCTGAAGATGGCCGAGGACGACTTCCTCAACCACCTGCATCCGTAAAATGTGGTATACTGACCCTTCGTTTTTTCTGAGCAAGGATTACACACCATGTGGAACTATTCCGAAAAGATGATGGACCACTTCCGCAACCCGCGGAACGTCGGCACCATCGACAAGCCCGACGGCACCGCGACCGTCGGTTCGCTCGCCTGCGGCGACGCCCTCACCTTCCAGTTCAAGCTCGGTCCCGACGGACGCATCGCCGACGCCAAGTTCCAGACCTTCGGCTGCGCGAGCGCCATCGCCTCCTCCTCCGCCCTCACCGAGATGGTGATCGGCAAGACGCTCGAAGAGGCCTCCAAGATCACGAACAAGGAGATCGCCGACTACCTCGGAGGCCTGCCGCCGCAGAAGATGCACTGCTCCGTGATGGGCCGCGAAGCCCTTGAAGCCGCCATCAAGAACTTCAAGACGGGCGAAAACGCCGACCGCAACCTGGAGGACACGGTGCTCTGCACGTGCTACAACGTCTCGGAGAACGAGGTGCGCCGTGTCATCACCGAGAACTCCCTCACGACCGTCGAGGAGGTGACGAACTTCACGAAGGCGGGCGGTGGCTGCGGGCGGTGCAAGGAGAAGATCGCCGCGATCCTCAAGGAACTCAACGGTTGACGAAAAGAGACGGATTGGCGCGCACGATGGAACGTGGCTTTGACAACGAGAAATACCTGTCCGAACAGTCCGAGGAGATCCGCCGCCGCGCGGAGCGCTTCGGCAAACTCTACCTGGAGTTCGGCGGCAAGCTGATGAACGACATGCACGCCGCGCGCTGCCTGCCCGGCTACGATCCGAACGTCAAGCTGCGCCTCCTCCAGTCCCTCGGCGACCAGGCCGAGATCCTTCTCTGCATCTACTCGGGCGACATCGAGCACAAGAAGATGCGCGCGGACTTCGGCATCTCCTACGCCGACGACGCGATGAAGCTGATCGACGACCTCAAGGGGCTCGGCCTCCTCGTGCGCGGCATCGTCATCACCCGCTACGCCGGCCAGCCCGCCGCCCTCCAGTTCCGCCAGCGCCTCGAAAACCGGGGCGTGAGCGTCTGGTTCCACTACGTCACGCAGGGCTATCCCGCCGACGTCGCGACCATCGTCTCCGACGCCGGCTACGGCAAGAACGACTACGTGCCCACCGAGCGCCCCATCGTCGTCGTCACGGCGCCCGGACCCGGCTCGGGCAAGTTCGCCACCTGCCTCTCCCAGATCTACCACGAGTCCCGACAGGGCCGCAAGGCCGGCTACTCGAAGTTCGAGTCGTTCCCCGTCTGGAACATGCCCCTCGAACACCCCCTCAACGTCGCCTACGAGGCCGCCACCATCGACCTCAAGGACTTCAACATGATCGACCCGTACCACCTCCAGGCGTACGGGAAGACGGCGGTCAACTACAACCGCGACGTCGAGGCATATCCCCTTCTCCGCGCCATCTGGGAGAAGATGACGGACGGCGAATGCCCCTACAAATCCCCCACCGACATGGGCGTGAACCGCATCGGCTTCGGCATCATCGACGACGCCGTCGTGCAGGAGGCATCCAAGCAGGAGGTCATCCGCCGCAACCTCCGCTCTCTCTGCGACTTCGCGATGGGCCTTACGGACCGCGATTCCGTCGCCCGCGTGGACGCCCTCATGCACAAGCTCAACCTGCGCAACGAGGACCGCATTCCCGTCGAGGCCGCCCGTCTGGCCGCGCAGGAAGCCCGCGAGGCCAGCAAGGGCAAGGACGGCGGCTCCGTCGTCTCCGGCGCGGCCATCCAGCTGCGGGACGGGCGCATCGTCACCGGGCACAACTCGGACGAACTGCACGCAACATCCGCCATGGTCCTCAACGCCGTGAAGCTTCTCGCCGGCATTCCCGGCCAGATCCACCTCATCGCCCCGAACATCATCCAGTCCATCGCGCACATGAAGCGCGACATCCTCAAGGGCGGCTTCACCTCGCTCAACCTGGACGAGGCGCTGATCGGCCTTGCGATTTCCTGCACCACGAACCCCGCCGCCGCCATCGCCACCGAAAAGCTCGCCGAACTGCGTGGCTGCGAGGTCCACCTCACCCACATCGCGCCGCCCGGCGACCAGGCGGGCCTCCGCCGCCTCGGCTGCCGCTTCACGAACGACCCCTTCTTCGCCAGCAACGCGCTCTCGATGGCCGGACAGTGACAGAGGGAGAAGAGGGGATCTTCCCGTCCGCACGGGACGGCGTCGGAAGGACCTTGAAGTCACGGAGATCCGTCAGACGCCCGGCTTCCGCCTGTGCGCGTCATTCGGGCCTCCCCGTCTGCGTCCAGCGGCCCGTGAAGTCGATGTCGATGTCGGTGATGTCGCCCTCCTCCTGCGCGCACTGCCCGTCGTTCGCGTTCAGGGCCACCATGTCGTCGAAGCACGTGCCGCGCAGGTTCGAGATCTTCCCGTGGTGGCACCAGCCGTCGAGATGCACGCCGTCCATGTTGAGGAAGATCGGGTTGCACGTCGTGTAGTCGAACGTGAGGTCGTCCACGAGGAAATAGGACGTGCGGCAGGAGGCGAGGCCGTAGGACGTCGGGTTTCGGATTGTCAGGCCCCTCACGGTCATCCCCTCCACGTGCGAGAAGCGCATCGCCATGCCGAAGAAGAAGCCGTTCTCGTGCTTCGGCGGCAGGCCGCCCGCGCGCGGCGGCGTGCAGTGCCGGAGCTGCTGGGGGTTCGGCGACTGGTCGAGGTTCGCCATGTCCCAGATGCCGCCCGTGAGCGCGATGCGGCGGTCGCTTCCGCCGACGTAGCCCCTGTTCTCGACCATCGGGCAGTCCGACTCCGGCGCGAGGCGGACGACCGAGAAGCGGTCGAGCCGCAGCTCGGTGTCCGAGCCGATGCGGAGCGTCTTCGAGATGCGGTAGTGCCGCTTCGGCGGCGGCAGGTAGACGCAGGGCGCGCCGGAATCGAGCCGCGCCTGGATTGCCGCCGTGTCGTCCGCCACCCCGTCGCCGACGAGCGGCGGCAGGCCGTCGCAGACGGCACTCGCATTCAGGGCCAACAGAACCATCGCCGCCCAGGCGACGAACGCGCGGATTGCTTTCCTCGTTGTCATGGGTTCTTCCCTCTTTTGCCTTGGAGTCAGTAGACCAGTGAACGGAAGTCCGTCACGCGGTGAAACGTGATCATGTCGCCGTTATGGGGCGACATGGCGTCTTTGTCCCCCGACCGGGAGACGATGACTTCGGACGTGGATTCGCGGCATTCCACTTCGTGAAGGCCGCATACCAGGGGATGCCGACGCCGTCGATCTCGGGGTCCGGATTGCCCCCGAAGATGGAGTCAAAGTGGAACGACTCCGCAAATGTCCAGCTTCCCCGCTGCGTGAGGTCGTCCGTCTCCTTGGCCCGCATGAGGACGGGTGCCAGGCGATTCACGCCCCAGCCGAACTTCCGTCCGTCGGGAGAGGGCACCATCCGCTCCATCACGAGATAGACGTTCCCCCTTGCGTACCAGACGTTGCAGGCGGACTGATGCCAGCTCTGCCCCTTCGTCAGCCAGCCGACTTCGCTCCACGTCTCGCCCTTGTCCGTCGAGACGCAGACGCCGAGGTTTCCGCGATGCCCAAGTATGTAGAGCCGTCCGCCGGCCGTGAACGGGCGCGCATGACACATCGGGAAGCGCCCCGTCTGACGCCAGGACCGGCCCATGAATTGTACAGACCAAAGTCAATGTGGGCATGAAACGGGAGGGACGCGCTTGTCGCGTCCGTTCACTCCAATGGCACAGATTCCCGTTTCGCGGGAGGCGGGTGGACGCGCGATGTACCCGCGCCGCCTCGGCGCGTGGCGGTGGAGCGAAGATCCGAGAAGGAAGTTTTTCCACGTTCGGCAATCAATCACGCAGAGACACTGAGAACGCAGAGGAACCCGGGGCTCCATCACGTGGCAAACCCGTCGACGTGCCCGGTCGCAGCAAGCTGCGACCCTCCCGTAGGGGGAGTATAACGATTCAGTATGTCCGTGTTGCACAGACCGTTCATTTCCCGTCGATCTCCCTGAGTGCATGGCGTGCCGCGAGGGCGAGGGGCGTGGGCGTCGCCGCGTCCGCACAGAGGCGGGCGAGCGCAGGACGGGTGGCGGCGAGACGGCGTTCGCCGCAGAGCTGCGCCGCCATCACGCGCACGGGGAGCGCGGCAGACGGATCGGCAAGGCAGGCGGCGAGCTGCCGGTCAAGCGCCTCCACGTCGACCTCGGGGTCGAAGGCCGCGAGGTCGGCCAGCGCGCGGAGGGCGGGCGCGGCCACCGTGGTCGCGGTTTCGCGCACGGCGGCTCCGAGCGTCGAGCGGATCCCCTCCGCCTCGCGGGAGCGCGGGTCGTACGCGCCGCGCCGCCGCCGTTCCCGCGCATAGTGGCCGAGATGCTGGATCGCGAAGTTCCGCGTCTTCTCATCCCGTCCGCCGTCGGCGTGCAGACGCCGCATCAGTTCGCCGTACTCGCCCGAAAGGCCGCCCGTGTCCATGAGGCGCGTCATCGCGCGGTCCCGATCGGACGCCGCCCGGGGCGAACCGTCCGTCCGTGCGGTGACGGCGCGCCGGTCGTTCGTGGTGGCGTCGACGCGGGCGGGGAGATGCGTCACATGTCCCTTCGCCGTCACACGGTTCTTTTCCTCGCATCCACCCGAGCCGAGCCACGCCACCACGCATGCCAAGCCCAGGTACAGGAGAAACACGACAGGGAACAAGCGCCCAAGTGTACATGTAGACCCAAAGACACCCATGAACCGCCGTGCGTAGCGACGGAGATTCCACAAAACCCACACCGTCGTACAAAACAGACAGACGGCAAGGACGGCGACCACCACATGCACGTCATCCGCCCTTCCGGCGTCGAGCAACAACTGGCGCACGAAGACAATCACCCCCACTCCAAAGAGTGGCAGCAGAAACCCCACCGCAATGAGGACGTTGCACCAGAAGAGGGGGACAAGGTATCTCATCTGCCGTCCGAACCGCCGCAGGGCGGCGTCTTCCGACCTCGACATGCGGGCCAACGCCAGAATCAGAATCCAATCCGGCATCAACGCCGACCGCCTCGAAGACAGGAATGTCCAGCCGTCAAGGTATTCCTTCAACACCCTTGAACGAGAGGACAGACACCAGGAACGGACATACAGGAGAAACCACAGGAGAAATGCGCCAAAACCACCCAACGGACCTGGCACGAGGATTAAATAGGGCCAATCGAACTGATCAAACTGTACGATAGAATCGAACTGTACGACAGAAAGCATCATATAGAATCCTTTGCCGGTTCCACTTCTACGTCCAATGGTACCCCATCGTAATCAGCCTCCGTTCCGGCATAATCCAACGCACAGCTGTAGAGACGAGGTCCACGTGGACAGAAAACTGCCTGATAAACATTGATCCCCCCTGTTTCAACCGCGACCTTTCGAAAGCGGGCCACTTCCGGGTTAATCTCATCGACGCTAAAGAATATCTCCTTCCCGACCCTTGCCCATGTATCCTAGAACACGCCAGTTCATTCACCGTTCGGTAGTAGGAGGCGCACCCACCCAACAGGAGAATGAGGATGAGGCAAAAAAATCGTTTTATGTTCATTGTATCATTCTTCATTCAAAAGATTCTAAATCACATCTCACATGTAATTTTACTTTTCAAAGACGAGCCTTTGGAACGTATGAATGTCGTTTCGACCTACAGAACAACGACCCCGCAGATTGCAAGGGCAAGTCGGCGGTGCCCGTTCCCAAACAGGACATCGTTCTTTACGACCCTTACCATCACATGTACGGGTTTCCAGGGATCAATCTCCTTTCTCGTCACATGAAGTAACGGATAGTGGTTCAAGACCCTTCTCGACGCAGTACGCCGTGCCTGCAACACTTCTTGAATGGACACGTTTTTTCGAATACAAGGAACTTGTTTCTGAGATATGACAATCTCGATTTCCGCACGACACGCCTCCAATCCCTGCAACACCGTCGATTCGGATTCCGGAAACATGACATCGGGGACAAAGGCTCCCTGCCCATCCTTCCGATAGCCAATGAGCGAGATATTATACCCGTCCGGATCCCGGAATTCAAACGTCGTCTCCACGGTAAAACCGTCGTCGGACAACCGGAAATCGCCACATGCAACCAAGGGCCCGAACACGGTCTGGACATAATGATCAGCACGGAACAGATTCGCCCCGATCAACATCAGACCCGACGTACCGTCCATTGTTCTGCACCCTGCGGCACTCCAGAGTATCGCAGAGACAAGGAACACAGCCCGTGTTCGGCGACCGAACAAGTCTTTAAGCGCGAATGCGAACGCGATGTAGAACGGGAGTGAAAAGAGGAAGAACAACACCCCCACCAATGTATGCACCTCCATACCCGTAAAAAGATTCTCAAGAAAACATTTCATGCTACCAGATCCGATCTTTGCAAGAAAGATCCACGCGACGGCAACAAGCGCAGTCCAAACGTACACGCCCGACACCTTGCCTTGCCGCACAATGACGAGCATGAAGCGGGCACACAGGCATATCGTGGGGAAGTCCCCCAACATCTGCAGCGACAAGGCGGCAACCTCTTCCGTTGTCATGCAGACATCCCAATGGCCGCTCAATGCACGGAAGACCGTGACCGTGGCCAATACTGTCAATGACGACAGGATCAAGAACATCGCACGAGAGCAGATTCTTTTCATTTCAAGATACATTGAAACCCCAATAAGTTATCTAGGCCCTCGCGAGTGACGTTTCAGATTGTTTCTCCTTTCCCGCAAAAGGATGATGACGCTTGCGAGAGCTCCCAGCACAAATAAAGGCGATCCTGTAGCCAGGAAGAACAAGCAAAACACTTCAAAGCAGATGCCAATTACGATACAGGAAACCAACGCCCAAAAAAGAATCCCAAAAAGACATCTTGGCATAAAACACTTCCTTTATTACCTAAGGAGAATTTGAATTGTTGCCACACCAGCGGCATACGCCCTTGCACCTAACGAGAACCCGGTAGCAACTATCGTCACTCCGGTACCCACGGCACTTGCTTTCGTAAAAACCGTTTCCAACACTTGAGTCCGTGCAGCAATTTGCGCACCAGCCTGTGCCGCCTTACGGGGACAAGCCGCCCTACCAGGTTTGCGGATTGTCATTTTGGTAGGGCGCGTTGTCCTCAACGCGCCGCCCAAGTACCGCCTCACTTAACATCAAAAGAAGCGCAAGAAAGAAAAACACCTCCCTCGATGCTTCGAGTGAAGGTGCCTCGGATGGACCTACGAAAGAAACATCAAAGGTGGCGAAACTGCACGGACTATGGCAGTGTCCTCTTCAATGCGTCTTCCGAGTTCTAAGTTTCTGAGGCTTTTCACTCGACGCGTCCCAAACGCGGCAGTACTTCGGTGCCTATCTTTTTAGCACACCCTCTCGTACCCCACGCGGGAAATCTATTTCGCTCCGCTAAAGCGATTTTCGCTTCAACGAAACATTCTTTCAATCAGTTCTCTTTTCTTCCTTTCATTTTTTGGTTACTGATGTGAAAATTATCAAAATGTCATCTCACTTTACTACTTTAAGCAGCATGAACTATTGTTCTATCCAATCGCGACTCAGGATACCCTGCCGCCACTCGTCCAATACGATTCAACTCCTCAAGAACCTTGAGCCGTTCGTCAATTGTCAACGACAAGCAAAACGCCTCGTCCTGCTCTTCTAAAGTAGTCATTTTTACAACTGTCCTATCCATTCTTCTTCTCCCGCAGTTTTTCCAATGTCAATGCATCGGCAATATCTTTCGGACGCCCAGACGAGCGCTTGTTAATTATCAAATCATCCAAAGACAAAACTTTTATCTCAAACCCGTCGACATTCATCTTGACAGCGCGATTTGACGCATCTGCATAATCAAGCCCGTCAACGGAAGAAATTATGTCAATACGCTGTGGATCAACTCCAATTTGGAAAACCATTCCCGGTCTATGAAAATCATCCTCAGATAATCCCTGCAATGGCGCACCAAAAGCCTTTATCGCCCGCATAACTGCTTTGGCATTCTCAGGATTGGCCATAATCCAAAAGTCAATATCAAAGGTCGTCCTTGGCCAACCATGAAGAGCAACAGCATACCCACCTACGAGCATAAAATCCACGTCTTCTCTCAAGAGACATTCAACCATATCCCTATAATCCGGATTTAATAATTTTTCGCTCGTATTCATACTACGCCAGTCCCTTCCGTACATACGAACCGAAAACCCAAAGCTTTTCGGCTTTGTGCGCCCTTGCGAAAGCGTATATCTCATCACGCTTCGCACGTATCTCATCTAACATGTACATTTATATTCCCCGCCTTCCAGTAGCCAACGCAACACTCGTTGTGTAGCATAGTCAGGCAAGTACTTTCTTGTGATTGGTTGGTAGTATAGCAGTTTTCAGTTAGGCCAGTAAAGCGGGCATGGTGATTAATTTCAACTCCACTCTGCCGTGGCCCGGCTGGTTTACCACTCGCCATTAACAAATTCAGCCGAATTTGAGATGATACGCTCGTCTGGACAGTAAAATTCTCCTCCATCGCTTTTTACCACAGAACACACTGAAGCCGCTTCGCGGCACACAGAAGACACAGAACTCCGAGGTCACTGTCCTTTATCCCCAACACTTTCTGTGTGTTCTGTGACGGCCATAGGCCGTTCTGTGTGTTCTGTGGTAGAGACAGGGAACGCCCCCTCTTCGGTCTCGTCATCCAAAATGAATCCAACATGTTACAATCCACGCAAAGAAAATGATGTTCAAAAACAGCAACATCGAGTCATAGAAACAAAGGAAGCGTACAAAGGTACCATTTGTTTTAGGCGACCGCTGACCAAGAATTCGAATCCCCGCAAAACCGAGACCGACACAAACCGTTTCAAGGAGAATCCCCCAAGGGAACCTCTGTCGAGGTCTCGCATCCAAAATGATAACAATAAATGAAAGATCGATAAGTTGAACGACAAGTGCATAGACTATTAAACTAAGTTTATAAATTTTCTTCATAACTACTCCTATGAGTGACAATTTCCAATCACATGACGGTTATTTTTTCCAAAGCCTTGAAAAATTCTGGAACATGGACTGCGAAAACGTCCGACAGTTTGGTCCAAATATTCGATAAATATCATGATTTCCACACCAACCCGTCAAGAAAGTCTTCTGCAAATACATCTTGTTCCTTAGCTGTCGGCATACAGAGGTCATTATCGACAGACGCCCCGCCAACCGCCATGACTCTTTTCGCATTCAACCGCATTTTAATTCCCTTAGTTGCTCTTTTTATAGATTTTCATGCAGACAAAATACCAAATGAGGCGGCATCCCGTCAATTCCGTTGTGGACTTTGGCGAGTTTTCATTGTGGACTTTGGCGCAATCCCGTTGTGGACTTTGGAGAAACCTTCACTTCATGCGCTGGACGCGGCGGAGATTCATCCGTATGAGACGGCCGCATGGCCATGCGGCCCGAAGGCGCTTAAAGCCGCGAAGCGGCGATTCAACCACTTAAAGGCCGAAAGCCGACTTAATCTGGCTCTTCCCTACCTGTACCAGACCTTCCAGAGGAAGAGGCCCCGGCCTGGGGCCGTCTCGACGCGCGCCGTGCGCGGCGCGGCCGCCGTCAGAAGCTCCGTGACGGCGGCGGGCTTCTCGTTGCCCTTGCCGACGCTCAGGAGAAAGCCGACCATCGAGCGGACCTGCTTGTAGAGGAAGCCGTCGCCCTTCACACTGAACGTGTAGCGGGGACCGCTGCGCCGGACGGTGAAGGCGAAGATCGTGCGGACGGTCGTCTCCAGGTCGCGGTGCGGGTTCGCCGCGAAGGAGACGAAATCATGGCGGCCGACGAAGCGCGCCGCCGCGTCCTGCATCGCCGCGAGGTCGAGCGGACGGTGGCAGAAGGTCCAGAACGGCGCAAGGTGCGGCGGCAGGATGTCCGCCTGGTAGACGAAGTAGCGGTACTCCTTGCCCTTCGCGTCGTTGCGTGCGTTGAAGTCCGGCCGCGCGAACGCCGCGCGCATGACGCGAATGTCGTCCGGGAGGCGCGCGTTCATCGCGCGGACGAGGTTCTTCGGCGGAATGGGGACGTCGAGGTCGACGTGGGCGCAGAACCCACGCGCATGGACGCCCGCATCGGTTCGGCTGCAGCCGAAGACGCGCACGGGCGCGCGGTTGACGTACGCAAGGGCCTCCTCCAGGCGCTGCTGGACGGCGACGCCGTTCTCCTGCAGCTGGTAGCCGGCGTAGCGCGTGCCGTCGTACGCGAGGACGATGCGGTAGCGCTTCACTTCGTCTTGAACGTGAAGAAGAGCGGACGGTAGACGCCCTCCATCGAGGCGACGAGATCGAACGTCCCCTTCGCGCGGTCGTACGCGAAGCTCGCGAGGCGCCAGCTCTCCTTCAGGCCGGCCATGCAGAACTTCCCGCCCGGAAAGAACGCGAAGTCGCGCGGGAACTGTCCGCCCAGTCTGGCGTTGTTCAGGAACGCCATCTTCCCCGTCCCGGCATCGACGTTGAAGACCGTGATCGAGTCGTGCCCCCGGTTCGAGCAGAAGAGCTGCGAGCCGTCCTCCGAGAGCTTGATCGCCGCCGCCTTCGAGAAGTCCGTGAAGCCCTTCGCAAGAAGGTCCTTGATCTCGATGAACTCGAACCCCTCGCCCGTGTAGCGGTAGCTCGCGACGAGGTTCTTGAGTTCGAAGATGACGAACGCGAACCTGCCGTTCGGGTGGAAGACGATGTGGCGGGGTCCGGCGCCGGGGGCGATCTTCCGCGTGTCGATCGTCGCGGCGGGGACGGCCTTCAGGCCCTCGGCGCGGTGCGCGAAGTCGTAGGCCACGATCTTGTCGAGCGTGAGGTCGACGACGAGCTGGTACTTGCCGTCCGGCGTGACGATGGAGCAGTGCGCGTGCGCGGCGTCCTGGCGCGGCTTGTTCGGCCCGTCGCCGACGTGCCGCACCTGGCAGAGGGGCTTCACCTCGTTCGGGGCGCCGGCGAAGCGCGGATCGATCGAGCCGTCCGAACGCAGATCGGCGTAGCCCGCCGTACCGCAGGAGTATTCGGCGTAGACGAGCGCCTTCTCCGACGGGTCGAGCGCGACGTAGCACGGCACCGTCCAGCCCGTGGGGATCTCGTTCACCAGCTCCAGCCTGTCGCCCCGGGCGTTCAGGCGGAACGCGGCGAGGCCGCCGTTCCGGCCCTTCGGACCGAACGCCGCGCGCCCGACGACCGAGTAGAGCATCGTGCAGTCCCGGTTCAGCGCCATGTAGGTGGGCTGCGGCACGGTGTCGATCACGTTGACCACGCGGAAGTCGCCCGTCTCCGCGTCGCTTTCAAGGATGTGGATGCCCTGCGGATACTGGTCGCTCGTGTAGCTGCCGACGTAGGTGATGTACTTCATTTTTCCGATTGCCTTTCTGGCTTGACTGTCCCTACCACTGGCCGACGCGCGGCTGGCGCAGCATCGCGTTGGACGCGGTACCGTTCGCGAAGAGGTGCCGTGCGGGATCCCACTGGAGCGTCTTGCCCGCGTCGAAGAGCGCGGCCACGCCCGTGAGCGAACACTGCGTCATGGCGCCCGCGTAGGCGAAGTCGCTCCCCACCTTCGGTCCGCCCTTGATGGCGGCGAGGAATTCGTTGTAGGGCTTCGACCCCTGGTCCTTGCCCGGCACGCGCGCGTACTTCCGCTTCGGGCAGCCGCCCTCGGCGCGCAGCTTCTCCAGCGTGAGGCCCGGCAGCATCCGCAGGTAGTTCGCGCCGTGGTGGCCGTATTCGATCACGCCCTTCGTGCCGTAGACGAACGCGCCGTTGCACATGCCGTCGCGGCGGGCGCGCGCCTCCTTGGAGTTGTAGGGCGGGAAGTACTTCATCTCGTCGGGGTAGAGGGTCGGCACGGGCACGGTCCGGCACGCCTCGCCGTCGAACCACACGAGCCGGAACGGCTTGCCGGCGCGCGTGACGTACTCGAACGTCGTCTTCACGCCGCGCGGGAAGGTCGCGCCGTGGACGGCGGGGTCCCAGGAGCCGAACACCTCGGCCTTGACCGTCTTGGGCATCCCGAGGCCGAGCGTCCAGAAGAGCGGATCCATCAGGTGGCAGCTCCAGTCGCCGAGCGTGTTCGTGCCGTACATCGTCCAGAACCGCCAGACGCCCGGCAGGTACTTCGGGTAGTAGGGACGGTGCGGCACGGGGCCCTGCCACTGGTTCCAGTCGAGCTCCTTCGGCACCTCCCACGTCTTCTTGAGGTCGTCCAGCTTGTCCATGAACGAGTAGACGGCGGGGCACCAGACGTGGGCCTCGGTGACGTCGCCGATGAGGCCCGCCTCGACCCATTCGCGGAAGTCGCGGATCGTGTCGTAGGCGTGGCCCTGGTTCATCGCCTGGGTGACGAGGTTCGGATGGGCCTTGGCGGCCTCCAGCATCGCGTCCATCTCGTGGTAGCTCTGCGCGAGCGGCTTCTCGCACTGCACGTGCTTGCCGCGCTTCAGGCACTCGACGGCCATCGTCGCATGCCAGTGGTCCGGCACGCCGATCATCACAGCGTCAATCTCCTTGTCGAGCAGGTCGAGCATCTCGCGGTAGTATTTGAAGTACGGCGCCTGCGGGAACTTCTTGCGCATGCCGCCGGAGCGGCGGTCGTCCACGTCGCAGAGGCCGATGATCCGCGCCCCGGCGCCGGCGAGGCCGTTGATGTCGGCCCCGGCCCGCCCGCCCGCGCCGATCGCCGCCACGCACACCGTCTCGCTCGGCGGCGTCGCGCCGCTCCCGGCGATGAGGCTGCGCGGCAGCACGTTGAAGAGGGCGACGCCCCCCGTTGCCCTCAGAAAATCGCGTCTCTTCATGCAAATCATCCTCATATCATTCCGTGAACGAAGAAAAGGTTATCACATTCTTTCCCTGGAATCAATACGGAAAATGCCGCGGAAAATGCCCTAAGACGCGCCGATTCGCCGTCTACTTGACGCCTTCGGCCCGCCGGCCGTCACAGAGGACGACCAGCCCCTGCCCCTTCCCATAGCGACGGCCATCCCGGTCAAACAGGATCGTAATGTCCCGCCCGTGGGAACGGATGCCGTCGATGCACCACCAGTCCCACGATTCCGGCGCCAGTGGACGCACGACGATCCGCCCGTCCGCCTGTGGCACGAATCCGCACAGGCCCGCGATCACAAGGTCGCAAAACGTCGAGTGGTTGTAGTCCTTGCCGCGCTCGCGGATCTTTGGCTCGCGCCCTTTTCACCGCGCCTTTTCGATCAAAATCTTCCGCGCGAGCCATTCTCCCGTGAAGGCGTCCAGATTCTCGTCAATCCATGAGACTTTCCGTCCGTCTTCACGCAGACGGACCTGCTGCGCCGCATACTGGTGAAGCAGACGGGCGAAATCCTCCGACGTGACGTCCGCCGGAAGCACGCCGTCCGTCCGCTGAAGCTGCCGAGAAAGCGCCGTCAGCGCAACAGTTGTCGCGTACGGCCAGCTCGGCCCGTTCCAAAGGCATTCGTGCGCCTCGAAGTCAGGCGACCGCGCGAATCCCGGCGTGTCCTGCGCCGGGAACGTGAGCCCCTTGGGCGCGAAGAACCCCTGTGTGTCGAGAAGCGGCTTCCACGCCACGGCATAGTCCGCGCCCAAAGGCATGCCGTAGTAGAACGGCGCATAGCCATGCAGCTCCCGGACGTCATCCTGCGTTCCGTCGCCGCCCAGCGCGACGAAGAATCCGACACGCGGATTCCACAGGCGTTCACGGACGTTCCGTTCCAGCGCCTCGGCCTTCTGCGCGAAACGCCCCTGCAACGTCGCGTCGCCCATTCGGCCCGCGATTTCGGCAATCGCCCCGGCCTCCGCCCACATCATCGCATTGACCATCGGACGCGCCCCGTCAAGCGACAGGGCGAATTCGCTGCCCTCGCGATTGCCCGTGCAGTCGAAAAGCCCACGCTCGGCACGAAAGCCGACACGCATCCGGGGTCCTTCGTACGACCGCGCCGACTTCGTGTCACGCAGGCTGTGCCCCTTGACCGTCCAGCCCTTTTCCCACGCCTCGTAATTTCGGACGAAAGCCTTGAGGCAGCTCTCGGCAAGGCCGAAGTCACCCGTCACCTTCGCGCGTTCCAGCGTCGCCCACGCCGGCGCGTTCGCATACGACTGCGGCCCACTGAGATTCCCGTCCGACAGCATGATGCGCGTGTAGTCGTCCAGGTAGGAGGGTTCGCGCAACCATCGGCCTTCACGCAGATGATGGACGAACGGACAGGAAATCATGTTGTATTTCCCCGCCCAACTGACATCAGGCAGGAACTCCGTCACGACCCAGCCCTTCTCCGTCTGGCGTAGATGCTTGCGATACGTCCACCAGCGGAAATAGTAGGCCCGCTCGATCTCTTCGTCCGGGCACTCGAACAAGGGAATCTGGCGCCCAATCGTCGACAAGGCGCGGCCATTGCCAATCGTCGTGCGGCGCAGCGCCTCGTCGTCGGCGTTAAAGCGGTCGAACCGGCGGCGCACCAGCTCCTCGCTCAACACGCGGGCGTAGGGCTCGTCCACAGGGCCAAGATCCAGCCCGGCATGATCGACCAGCCCGATGTATTCGCGGTTCGACGTCCGCCCGTTATACCAGAGCCGCCAGCGATTCACCTCGCGCACGACGGACGGCTTGTAGACGGCGGAGGAGTCCCATGCGTCGGGCGTCGGCTCCACGAGCGGATTGGCCTTGAGCCGCCGCCAGCCACGCACGCCGTCCGGCGAGATCGCGCCGCCGATGCGCGCCGTATGGACATCCGAGTATCCGATGTAGAACATGACCCAGCGTCCGTCGTCGAGCGGATGGACCTCGCATGCGCCCACACGGTCCTTGTCCCAACCCGCGCCCTTGACGAAGATCGGGTTCAGGGGCGACTTCTTCCATCGAAGGCCGTCCGGCGACTCGGCGTAGCAAATCACGTTCGGCTCGTATGTCTCGCCAGAGGCATACCACATACGCCAGACCTTGCGCGCCGCATCCCAGCGCACATAGGGGTTCATGACTGAGAAGCCCTCATGCGGAAACTCCGGGATGAGCACAGGATCGGACGAGACGCGCGTAAAGCGGACGCCGTCCGTCGAAGTCGCATAGCCAATCTTGGAATAGCCCCGCGCCTGTCCCGTGTACCACATGTGATAGATTCCATCACGCAACCAAACGGTCGCACGATTGAGGTCGTCCTCCCAACCGCTCGTCGGATCGGACGAAAGGCACGTGACGGGTGCCGACCAATGGACGCCATCTTCACTGCGGGCGAGGGCAATGCACTTCTGCGGACGCCAGGAGAAATAGCTGTTGTATTTGGCCGCGCCCCACGGAACGACATTTAAATCGAAACACGTTCCCAGTTCCGGCGAACCCATGACGGGATTGCCCGCATACTTTACCCAGCCGTCGTCACCCGTCGCGGCCACGGCCGCCGAGACCACGCCCAAGACGACAACGCCACAGAAAACCTTCACGCACGTCTTCATGTCAGTCCTCATCCTTCACACGGTGTCTTGAAGCGCACGACAATCGACCGGCGGAAGGCCGGCAAGGCGATCTTGTTCGGCTCGGCCACGCCCGGCTCATGCCGGTCTTCCCACGGCAAATAGCAATCGACCGGACCGTTGCTCCGAAGCGGAATCTTCCAGTTCTTCCGAATCTCCGCGACCTTCCCGTCCCGCACTTCCGCAAGCGCGTCCACGTACTTGTCACGCACCCAGACGACTGTCGTTAACTGGCCGCGTAGTCCATAAAAGCGCATCGCCTTCGATTCGCCGCGAAACGGACGAAACCGCTCTGAAATGGGATCAAGCCCTTCGACCGCACGCGCGAAACGCCCGTAGTGATGCCAGAGATTCTTTCCGTCCACATACCGGCCGTCCCAATGCCACATCTGCCCACAGCCCGCCGCACCCGCAAAGAACGGCGCAAAGACCATGTCATGCATCAGGACCCCCTCGGGATCGCGCGCGTAAAGTTCCGAAAGCCCCGTATGGCGCGGCTTTACCGCGCCAACCTCGGCCAGAAGCGCGGGCTTCGTCGCACAGCGGTCACGCAATTCACGAATCGCGTCAGCGCAGAAAACATCGACCGGCCCAAAGCAGACGGCCATGCCGGCGCCGGGATCGTAGTAACGGTGAACCTGCAGAAAGTCATTGTCGCGGCGTGCGCAGATGCGGTCGTAGGCAAATCCCGACGTCACCTCCGAGAAGCTGCCGAGATTCGCGACGACAAGCTGCCTCGGAAACCGCGTACGCAGGTAGGCCAGCGTCTCCGTCTGCCACCGTGCCTGCACAACGTCGCCGTCATCCATGATCTCATTCCAGATCTCGACGACCGCCGTCGCCGGACGATCCGCCACGGCCTCGGCGAGTGCGTCGATCTTCCGGCGGAACGCCGTCTGGCAGGCGTCGCTCGTGAACCAGTCGCGCATCGTCCGCGCATGCGGCGCGTAAATCGGCTTTCGGAAGACAGGCGGCTGAGAGCCGTCAAATCCCCTGAACTGTTCCAACGTGAACTTGATGCGAATGCACCGCTTGGCACATTCGTCCGCAAGCCACTGAAGCCGTTCGACGACAGCGGAATCGATCTCCCCAAGGCGCGGCATCACGTCCCAGAGCGCGTCGCCGCACCAGATGCGAATGTAGTTGCCGCCGTTTGCGGCGAAGCGGTCGAGCCACCGCAGATAGACGACCTGCGGCTCGCGGTCGCGGCAATAGCAGAGGTTGACGCCAATCGGCACGAACGGCTTGCCGTCCGCCTCGAAGTAGCGCGGATTCTCCGCCGAGACCGTCAGGCGGCCGAGCGCATCCTGCTCGCGCGCCATCATGCCGAACGTGGCGGAGGCGGCGAATGACGCCGCGCCCGCGATGAAAGTCCGTCTGTCGATTCCTGTTTTCTCTTTCATCTTGCGATCTCCTCCGCCCGCCGAATGAAGTCGTCCTGCTCTCTTTTCGGAATGTCGTTCCAGCGGACGTTCCATCCTGCGACACGAACCTGCAGGTTCTCGTACTTCTCCGGGTGCGCCTGCGCATCCCGCAATTCTTCCGCGCTCACGATGTTCACGTTCAGCGCCGTGCCGCCGTTGTCCATCCAATACTGGACGAGCGCGCGGAACGCGGCAAGCCCCTTCTTGCCAGACACCGTCGCCGGACTGATCATGATGTCCAGCACGCTTCCGCATGGGAAGTTCTCCGGGCGGATCTTCGCGTAGCTCCTGAGCGTACCCGTCACGCCCTCCGTTTCGGCGCCGACCGAGGGTGCCACGTTCTTCGAGAGGTGGTCGCCCTTTCGCCGCCCGTCCGGCGAGGCGGGCGTGTCGCACCCGAACTCGATGAAGGCGCGCGAATGGAGGCCGTAGACCGTCCACTTTCCGCCACGCCCATTCGGCTTGCCGATGATGTGCCGCGCCATCGTCTCCATCACATCCGCCGCGAGAGCGTCCGCCGTCGCCTCCCCCCGTCCCCATTTCGGCAAAGTCCGGGTTGCGCGCAGGCGCAACGCCTCATGCCCCTTCCAGTCCACCGCCAGCACCCGTTCCAGTTCGACGAGCGACAGCTCCCGCCGGTCGTAGACGAGCGCCTTCACCGCGAGAAGCGAATCGACCGCCGACGCAAAGCCGACTTCCCCCACGGCCGAGAAGTTGTAGGTCATCCCCGTCGAGAAGGCGTCCACGCCGCGCGCCAACGCCGAGTCTATGGCCAGCGACAGCACAAGCGCGGGATGAATCTCGGCCAGATGGCTTTCGCTTTCGTTGACGATGCGCATCAGCCGGTCGGCGTTCGCGTTCAGTTCCCGCTTGTAGCGTGCCAGAAAGGCGTCGAACGTCGGCGGCGCGGACGCGCCTTTCGCCACGTCCGCGAGGATGTCGAGCACCGGCTGGAGCATGTTCAGACGGAAGCCGCTCGTGCAGTTCCCCGTACCGCGCGGGATGTACTCATAGCATCCCCAGACGAGCAAGTCGCGTCGCTCCTCCGCCGAGAGCCCCAGCGGCTTCATCGAATCGGCCATGCCGCGTTCGCTCATGAGGACGAGCGAGCGGTGGCGGCGCAGCATGTCGAGCGTCTTCGTCCAGATGCGGTCGGGCGTGTTCGCGGCAAGCTTGACCTGGAACTTCGGCGTGGGCAGGGCTTCCTGGTCGATGACGTCCAGAATGATGTCTGAAAGCGGATTGTACAGCGTCGCGCCGTCCCTGTCCGTGCCGCCGAGATACATGGGATGCCCCCAGTAGTTGTCGATTGAGCCGAACTGCCAGATGAAATGGCTGAATTCCTCGCGGAAATCGGCCTCCGTCGTCCGCCCCGCCGCGAGATCCGCCCGGTAATACGGCCACCAGCTCGCGTCGATGTTTCCGAGCGTGCGCACCTGGAAGCGGTTCACGTGCTCCGAGAGGATGAAGTAGAGCATCGTGAACTGCATGACGTCGAAACACGTCTGCGGAGGTCCCGCCACGAGGCGGCGCAGGGACGCGATTTCCTTCTGCATGAGCCGCGACCCGGCATCGGGATGCGCCTCGGCCGTCGCGAGCATCCGGCGGACGAAGCGCAGGATCGTCTCTGCCGTCGCCTTCTCGGCCCGGTAGAACGGCGTGTCGTCCGTGTAGGCGTCAACGCGCGCCTTCAGGCCCGTGAAGCCGAGCTTCAGGATGCGTTCCCAGTCCGGGGCGGAGTGATCGAAGTCCTTCCAGTCCGCCCGCCCCCGCCCGGAGTCGTGAAGTGCCTTGATCTCCGCACGAAGTCCCGGCGAATAGCGCGCATCGACCTTGGCGCAGCGAGCGGACAGGACGCCGCTCAAAGGACGATCCCAGCGGTTCCAGCAGGCGATGGCCGGAAAACAGTCGAACTTCGAAAACCCAACGGCCATGTTGTCCGCGAGATAGGCAAACATTCGTGCCGACGTCTCGGCCCACGGCTCCCTGTCCTCATGCGCCTCGTAGACCTTCTTCACGCCGACCTTCAGCGCGGCGTTCGAGAGTCCCGTCGCGGGATCGCTCATGTCGCTCCGCCACTTCCACTTCAGGTAGGTGTCCACGTCGGCAATCGTCGCCGGGCGCACCTGCCGCGCGACCGACGGCTGCATGCGCGAGACGGATCGCTGCACGTCGTCGCCCGTCGCGGCGCACGCGCGTGCGACCACAAGCGCGACAAGGATTCCGCAGAGGATTCTCTTTGGGGTCTCCCTCAAACCTCGCATGGTCTCAATCTCCTTCAGCCTCTCTGCGTCCTGAAACACGCAACGCCTGCAAGGCGGCGGCATAGCGGCGGCCAAGTTCGGAGGCGCTTTCCGCCGTGAAGTGAATGCCGTCGGGTCCAGGCTCCAGTCCTTCGGCCGAAGCGTACCCAGCCGCCGGCAGGCTCGCCACGGCCTGATGGATCTGGTCATTGACGGTCGTGACGAACGCCTTTCCGCCGCGCTTCTCGATGCTCGTCGCGTAGTGGAGCCCAACCTCCCCCGCGAGGAACGGCACGTCGGGCGCGCCGAATTCCGCGCGCAGATGCGTCACCATGTTCGTGAGCCGCACGGCATAGCTTTCGGCCTTCTCGCGCGACCAGGAGTCGGCCTCGCCCTGGTGCCAGAGGATGCCGCGCAGACGACCGCCCATCGCGAGCGCCGCCCGCGTCCGCGCAACGGCACGTGCATACAGGTCCTTTCCCGGTTCCCAGCGCGCGAGCGGCGAGCCGCCTTCCGCGCATGGAATGAGGCCAATCCCAACGGACGGATCGGCGTCCGCCATCACACGTGCGAACGCAAGCCCCGGCCCAACCCCCGTGTTCGGACGGTCAAAATGAATCGGCTCGACGCCCGCCACCCAGTGATTGTCCTTGTCGAGCTTCCAGACGCGGTCAGATGAGAGACGGGGGCCCTCCGTCAACGCGCCACGCCCGGCCATGTTCGACTGTCCGATCAGCAGATAGAGGTCTGTCGGCGACGCGGGCGCACAGGTCGGCTGATCGTCTGTTGCATACGACTGAAGGAGTTCCAGCATCTCGTGGTCGAGCTTTTCACCCTGCCAGTCCACGTAGGCGACATCCGGACGGAACGAGTTGAGGATGCCGAAGCGCGAGCCGCTGAAGCCCCAGAGGCACCAGCCAAGCCCCATCTGGCGAAAAACCTTCAGGTTCGACGCGAGGAACGCGAGCGCATCCGCATGGGCCATGCGGTTCGCGCAGCCAAACTCGCCGACGAGACACCACACGCCCTTCGCCAGCGGCTCGCGCCATGCGTCCAGAGGTCCTGCGGCAATTGCGTCCATGCCCGCGTCGCCGTAACACCCCGGCGGCACGGCCGAGCCGTTCACGGGCGGCAGACGATCCGCCGCTTCCCACCCCGCGAACCGCCGCACCCAGCGACGGTTCGCCTTGGCCTTCCGGTCTTCGCTGAAATCCAGCTGCGCTTCGCCGTCCGCGCCTCGCACGACGAGCGCACGCGGTATCGCCCAGTCGCCTTCGGTGACACGAATCGCCAACTCGTGCGCCGTTTTCTCAAGCCGGAAGGTCAGCGGGATCTGAAGCGCCCCGCGCCACGGTCCCTGGCCTCGGTACTTCGACAGGTTGCTCCAGTCTGGGTCGTTCGGCTTCGGTTCCAGACGGAACGCCGCCACAGCCGAACCGTCGGACGTGACGGACAGCGTGACGGGCCCCGACACCTCGCCGAGCGCAAGCGCATAGTCCGCCGCCGGGGCGTTCGTCACGACGAACGGCTCGTGCCAGTCCGGCCAGCGCGGGCCGCCCAGGCGTCCATCGGGCCGGTCGGGGCGCAGTGGCCAGGTCGGCGCGAACGTCTGTCTCCGATTGGCCGTCGGACGGGTCCCGATCTCCACGCCGAAGCCCGAAAACGTCTGCGGGAAATAGCCGCGCGTCGCCTGGCCGACGCCGGGAACGCCATAGAGGCCAGGCACGGGAATCGCGCCTGTCGCCCATCCGTCCACCACGATGAACCGCTTCGGATCGACCTTTCGGATGGCCGCGATCAGGACACGGCAGACGTGTTCGTACTGAGCAAGCGTCCCCTTCGCCGCCGACGGCTCATTCACGAGATTGAAGAACAGCTCTTCACGCGGCACGTCATGGTAGCGCGTCGCCAAGGCCGTCCAGTGCTTCACGGCCGCCCGCAGGCAGTCGGGATCGGTGTAGAGGTTTCCCGGTTCGGGATCGACCGACTCAATGCAATACTCGCCGGGGATGCGGTGCAGGCAGAGCATCGTCACGAGCCCGTACTTGCGTGCAAGCGCAATTCCCTCGTCCAGCGGCTTGAATCCCGCTTCGTCGATCACCTCGCGGTTCGCCGACGTGCGCCCCTTCACCCAGCAGCGGTAGTCGAGCGGCAGACGCACGAAGTTGAAGCCCCAGCCGCGTATCCACCTGAAATGCGCCTCCTTGAAGCCCGCGCCCGGACGCGCGTGCCGCATGCCCAGCAGGTTGAAGCCGTGAGGCGTGAACGTCGGCTTCCACGCCGCCGCGCCACCGTAGTCATCGGGCGTGGCCACGGGGGCGGCCATGCCGAGGATGGCGACGAGGCAGATTCCAACGGCAAACGGCATGTGCATGACGGTCTCCCCGTTTCCCTAGCGAACGACAAGAACAAGTCCGGTCGTCAAGTCGAGAGGTTTCGACCACGAGAACGCTGTGCCGTCCTCCACCACCGTTTCACCTGCACGGAACGGCGTGTCGGACACGCTCGGCGAGAACGTCCGCAGTACGCGATCGTAGAAGCCGGGTACGCCGTCCTTGACGCATGGCACGTAGTCGCGTATGAGGATGTCACCCTCCCAGAGTTTCGCGGATTTCATCCAGATGTTCCCCGTCTTCGAGAAACTCAGGTTGTCAAACGTGCGGAACGGAAGCGGCATGAACGCCAAGCTCGATTCGGGGAGTGTCGCGCCCGTGAACGCCGCTAACGTCTCGCCGTCAACCGAGAATTCCGTCGGTCCCAGGCGGAACACATGGAAATCGGTTGTAAGGTCGCCCAGCTCAAATCCCGCCGCCGCCTTGTTACCGAAGAACCCGTAGTAGACCTTTCCGTCTCCATTGAGAAACGCATAGAACGAACCCGTGATGCCGAAGGCACAGACATCCAGATCCGCCTTGTAGTCGACGCAGATCGTCGTATTCGTCGTGGGACGCCAGTCGGACGAAATATGCGCCAGCCCCTCGCCGTCCGCATGAAGCCACGCCACCTCGCGATCATACGGGAGGTCGTCCGTCGGCTTCCAGGCAAAGCGCGTCGTGTCCTTCGCCTTCCACCATGCCTCCGGCAATGTCGCCGTGACCCGCGTGACGTCAGCCTCCACCGTTGCGACCATGAGGGTCTTCTCCCACGCCGCATACGACGGGCCTGCATCCTCCGGGCCCGCCACGGCGAAGAGGATGCCCCTCCCATGCGGTGCATCAAGGGCCAATTCAACCGTCCGAGCCCGACGGTCCCGCGCGACGACCGACAGTGTCCGTGTCAGCAGGAGCGGCGTGGACGCGCAGACCGTCTCGCCACAGTCCACGGGATCCGGCCCGACGTCCGTTCCGGCGACGAACGCCAACGTGGCTTTCTTCGTGCCGCCAGCCTCCGCAAAGGACTTCATGACACGGTCATAGAGCGTAACCGTACCGTCGGCCTTTGCACACGGCACATAGTCCCGTTGAAGCATGCCGTCCAGTTCCATGCGGGCGGAATAGATCGCGCAGCTTGTGTTCTTCTGCTTCCAGCTCCCCCTGCGCCCAAACAGCGTCAGTGTAGACGATGTCGTCTTGTCCTCAACCGTGCCGGATCCAAACGCAAGATGCGGATAGCCGTCGAACCAGATTCCGTTCCGGTTCATCCGAACCTCATGGGGATCCATATTGCGCGGCGGCGGATTGCCGAACACGTTGACACATGTCGCGTCCAGGTATTTGCCCGGCGACGTGGCGTTGGCGCCAAAGAAGTCATACCAGTAGGCGTTCGGGTAGCTTTGGTGCGGCATGATGTAGACAAGGCTCGCGACACCAAACGGACACATGGCCGGATCACCCGACATCTGATCGGACCGAAACGTGACGGAGATGTCCAGCGTCCGGTTTGGAACAACGCCTGTGTCAACGTACAAGTCGCCGTCCGCCTCGACCACGGGGCGCGTGATGAAGTCGAACCGTTTCGCATACGGCAGCGGCTCGCTCATGAGGAAGAAGCGCACCAGACCCGACTTCGCGCGCCACGCGGCTGGAATCTCGAACGTCTTCTCCGTATCCGTCGGCAACACGGTGCCGACGTGCGCGAATTCCGTCCAAGCCGTCGCCTGCGTGCCCCGGTCGCCGGAGGCCCAGCCCGCGAGCAGCGCCTGATCCGCCGCTGCGCTGCCCGCGAACGTCACCGTTACGCGGCCGTCCGCCTTCAGTTCCCCAACTGACAACGTCCGAACCGCACCATGGGCCGAACAGGCCGCCGCCATGGCCCATCCCGCCAGCATCAGTCGTTTCATCGATCATCCTCCTTCATGTTCATGGTCTGCACTCTGTCCATTGCGAGAGCATTATCTCACAACGACTCCAGTTCCGTCTTGTAAAATCACACGCCGATCATGTATAATCTCACGCATGCATTTTTTGAACATACCTGTGAAACCATGACCAAGCGCGACAAAATCCAGTTCCAGAAAGCCTTCTTCGCCGAAGCCGGCGAAAATCTGGCGTCCGTCAAGAAGATGATGGACACGCTGCCGGACGTCGGCTTCTACGTCAAGGACGCCGAGGGCCGCATCGTGACGTTCAACAAGCGCAACTGCGAGATCGCCAACCTGTCCGACGAATACGCCGCCGTCGGCCGTCGGAGCGACGAGCTCTTCCCGTCCGCGAAGGCGAAGACCTACGTCGCGAACGACCGGCACGTACTCAAGACGGGAAAGCCCCTTCGGATCACGCACACGCATCCGGCCGACGGCTCGATGCGCATGTCGCACAAGAGCGTCTTCCCCGTACGTTCGGCCGACGGCCGCCGCATCATCGGTACCATGTGCCTCTACCGACAGGACCGGAAGCCGGAAACCTCACTCGAATGGCACGACCACATCAAGAGCATCACGGCCTACATCAACCAGCATCCAACCGAAGACCTGTCGCTTAGACGGCTCGCGACGCTCGGGCAGACGACGCCGTCCAAGCTCGCACGTGCCTTTGGGAAGATCCTCAACACGACCCCCGCGAAGTACGTGACGACCGTACGCCTCAACCTTGCGCGCAATCTGCTCGAAGAAACGGACCAAACCCTCACGGACATCGCCCAGGCGGCGGGCTTCTACGACTTCAGCCACTTCTTCCACACGTTCCGCCGCGCGCGTGGCCTTACGCCCGCCCAGTACCGCGCCCGGCACCGTTCAGTCTAGACGGCCGCCTCGGCCTTGCGCAGGATCTCGAGGTTCTTCACGCCGAGCTCGGGCTTCTTCGCGAAGCTCGCGACGAGGGCCTGTTCGAGGTTGTCGCCCGCGAGGCCCGTGCAGCCGAGCTTCTTCAGCGCGGCGAGCATCATCGTGTTCGCGGCCTTCGGCACGCCGAAGTCCTCCGCCATCTTGATGGCGGGCCAGACGACGAGCTTCACGCCCTCCGGCGGCCGGCGCGTGAGCGGCACCGTCGCGTCGACGATCACCGTGCCGCCCTTCCTCACGTCGCCCACGAAGCGTTCGTAGGACGGCTGGTTCATGCAGACGAGCACGTCGGGATGCTCGACGGTCGGCGAGCCGATGGGCGTCCCCGAGACGACGACCGAACAGCTCGCGCTGCCGCCGCGCTGCTCCGGACCGTAGCTCGGGAACCAGAGCGTGTGGCGGCGTTCGAGGCGCGCGGCCTCCGCGACGGTGAGCCCCAGCGAGAGGATTCCCTGCCCGCCGTAGCCGGCGAACTTGAACCGGCGCTCGGGGACGGCGGGGTCGTTCTCCGCCGGCGGCACCGCCGTCTTCTCGGCGAACAGCTCCGCGCACGTCGCCACCTGCGGCACAGGCTTCACCTGGAGGAGCGGGGAGGACGGCGCGGGCGCGGCGGCGGCAACGGGCGCGCCAAGGCCCTTCTCCGCGTCGCGGAACGTGCCGAGCGGGAACTCCCGCTCCATCTCGTTCAGGCAGAACTGCGCGGCCTTGAGGGGATCCATGCGAAAGTTCGTGGGGCAGGGCGCGAGAATCTCGAGCACGCAGTAGCCCCGGTGCGCCTTCTGCAACTCGAAGACACGGCGGATGGCCTGCTTCGTCTGGAGAATGCGCTTCGTGTCGGCCACGCTCGTGCGGGCGATGTAGACGGGGGCCTGCAGCTGGCCGAAGACCTCGCAGACGTGGAGCGGGTGGCCCGTCACGGACGGATCGCGCCCGAAGGGCGTCGTCGTCGTCTTTTCGCCCTCCAGGGTCGTGGGGGCCATCTGCCCGCCCGTCATGCCGTAGAGGGAGTTGTTGATGAAGATGCACGCGAAGTTTTCGCCGCGCGAGGCCGCCTGGAAGGCGTTGTTGAAGCCGATCGCGCCAAGGTCGCCGTCGCCCTGGTAGGCGATCGTGACGGCGTGCGGACGCGCCCGGCACGCGCCGGTCGCGACGGCGGAGGCCCGGCCGTGGGCGGCGGAAATGTGCGCCGCGTCCCAGTAGTAGTAGGTGAACACGCCGCAGCCGACGGGATCGACGAAGATCGTCTCGTCCTGCAGACCCATCTCGGCGCAGCATTCGGCAATGAGCTTGTTCACGATGCCGTGCCCGCAGCCGGGGCAGTAGTGGGTGACGCGCGTCTCCTTCCCGCTGCGCGGAAACTTCGGATACATGCCCTTCTGTTCAATGACTTTCATTGAAATCACTCCAACTTTCATTAAACCCATTGAGTCGCTTCTTGAGTCGCTTCGCTTTAAGTAGTTAAGTAGTTAAGTTTCAAGTTCTCTACCAAATCAACCACTTACGCACTTAACCACATCAACCACTTGACTTAACCACTTAACCACTTAACTACTTAACCACTTAACCACTTAAAACCCGCAGGGTGACTTAACCACTTAAAACCCGCAGGGTGACTTAACCTCTACCTACTTCCCCAGAATCATCTTGGCGGCCTTGACGGCGTCGTCGACGGAGACGACCTGCCCGCCCATGCGGTGGACCATCATCACGTTCGCGGCCTCCGCGCCGAGCCCGCTCTTCGCGAGCTGCAGGCGCACGTCGTCGGCGAACTGCCCGGCATCGAGTTCGATCGTCATGATGCGGCGTCCCTTCGCGGCGGCGGCAAGCTGTTCGCGCGGGAACGGGTTGAGGGTGATCGGACGGAAGCAGCCGACCTTCAGGCCCTTGCGGCGGCAGGTCTCCGCCGTCGTGCGGGCGACGCGGCTCGCGATGCCGAACGCGCAGATCAGGAGGTCCGCGTCCTCCGCGAGGTAGGTCTCGGCCTCGGCGTCCGCCTGCATGTCCTCGTACTTGCGCTGGAGGTGGTCGTTGAAGACCTCCTGCGCCGCCGCGTCGAGGAAGATGGACTTCACCAGGTTCTCGCGCGTCTTCGCCTCGCCCTGCGCGGCCCACGCGCTGAAGTCGGGCTTCGCGCGCTCCGCCTCCGGGAGGCGCACCGTCTCCATCATCTGACCCTGCAGGCCGTCCGCGAAGACGACGGCGGGCGTGCGCCACTTGGCCGCCATCTCGAACGCCTTGATCGTGAGGTCGCACATCTCCTGCGCGCTCGCGGGGGCGTAGGTGAAGGTCTGGTAGTTGCCGTGGCCGCCGCCCTTCACGGCGGGCGTGTAGTCGCTCTGCTCGGGGTAGACGTTGCCGAGGCCCGGGCCGGCGCGGTTGACGTCCACGACGACCGCCGGCAGCTCCGCGCCCGCAAGGTAGCTCAGGCCCTCCTGCATGAGGGAGAAGCCGGGGCCCGACGTCGCGGTCATGCAGAGCTTGCCCGCCGCCGCCGCGCCGAACATCATGTTGATCGAGGCCGTCTCGCACTCCGCCTGCACGAACGTGCGCCCCAGCATCGGGAACCACTTCGCCGCGCCATGGGCGATTTCGCTCGCGGGCGTGATCGGATAGCCGAAGTAGAGCTCGCACCCCGCATAGAGGGCCCCCATCACCACGGCCTCGTTGCTCTTGACAAATTTCGTCATGCCTTCACCACCTTGATCGCATAGGGTTCCGGACAGTTGTAGAAGCACATCGCGCAGCCGATGCACCCCTCGCCCTTGTAGCCGACGGGCTTGATGCCCATCTTGTTCAGCGTCGTCTGCAGTTCAAGGCAATGCCGCGGACACGCCGCGACGCAGCGGCCACAGCCCTTGCAGCTGTCCGCTTCGATCTCTGGGTGCGAAAGCACCGTTTGCTCATTTTCTTGCATGGCACCATCCTTCGGAGAAAAACAGCGACTAGTATAGCAAAAACCAGCGGACTCCGGCTCACCGCGTCTGCACGTCGCGTCCGGGCGCGTACAACCACGGGAAGAGCGCGATGCGGATCTCCGTCAGCCCCATCGGCACGAGCGCCACCGTCTCCACGCGCCCACCCTCGTCCGGCACGGGCGACGGCGGCGGATCGACCGACCGCCCCGTCGTCACGTCGCGCATGTAGCCCCAGCCGCCGAAGTCCGTCTTCACGGCGCGGGCGCGGATGGACACGCCCTCGTCGCCCGCGTCCTCGACCGTCGCGCCGGCGAGCGTGCGGTCCCTGTTTAGCAGCAGCGCGTAGTTCCAGGGCGCCGTCGGACGGATCTCCTTGCGCGGGAATTCGGTTTCGCCCTCGATCCACCGGTTCTCGAACGGCACCGGATAGCGCGGCACGGCCTTCTCCTCCGCCGGCATCCGGAGCGCGAAGAGGAGCGGCCCGCGCATCACCGCCACGGCCTCGTTCTCCCAGAACGACAGCCGCGTCGCCAGCGGGAAGTCCAGCTCAATCGTCTCGCCCGGCTTCCAGTCGCGCGCGAACGTGCGGAACTGCCCGGCGTCCGGCAGGCCGCTTCCCTGCGGCACGCGCGCGAAGATCGGGAAGCGCCCGCCGCCTTCGAGGACGCGGATCTCGACCTTGCCGTCGAACGGATAGCCCGTGGACATCGCGAGCGTCACCGTGCGCCCGCCGACGTCCGCCGTCACGCGGCACGGCCCGTAGGCGACCGCCGCAAGCCCCCCGCCTCGGCGCATCCACATCGACTGCACGAACTTCGGCCACGCGAAGTGGAAGTTCGAGCGGCAGCACCCGAAGCCCGCGTGCGGCCCCGGACAGATCGCGCCGTTGCGGTTCGGGCCGCTGCCCGCCCCGTTGTTCGCGAAGAGGAGGGGCTTGTCCTCGCACGTCGGCTGGTTGAGGAGACAGTAGTAGCGCATGCCGCGCCCGTCCTTCGCGAGCGTCGCCGGCAGGGAGTTGTAGGCGACGATCTCCAGGTCGTCCGCCGCCGCGAGGTCGCCCGTCGCGGCGAGGACGGTCTGGCAGCTCAGGATGCGCTCGGCGATCGCACAGAGTTCCGTGCCGCCCGACGCGCTGCGGTCGGACAGCGGCTCGGAGCCGTTGACCATGCGGTCGGGCCGCCCGTACAGGCGCATCGCCCAGCCGTCGGGGGCGAACGCCGCCGCGTAGGCGCCGCGCTTGCGCGCGTCGCCGTCGAGGAGGGACTGAAGCGCGGGCGTCTTCAGGCCCTGCATGAAGTTCACGATGTGGCTGCGGCAGCCGTTCGCGTTCCGTCCCGCCGGATCGCCGCCACGATAGTAGTAGGTCGTCCAATCCGCCGACTGCGCGGAGACCGTCCGCGCGAAGGCGAGCCATTCGGCCTTGCGCGTGCGGCGGTAGAGCCACAGCACGACGTCCAGCTCGTCGCCCGCGCGCGCGGCCGCCCACTTCGAATCGGCGGCGAACGGATGGACCTTCACCGCTTCGCGCTGGAAGGCGAAGTAACGTTCGAGGAACGGCACGACGCGCACATCGCCCGTCGCCTCGCACCAGTCGCGCAGCAGCCAGAGCGCAATCATGTTCGCCCACCAGTTCCGCGCCTTCGGACCGAAGTCGCCGTCTGCCCGCTGCGAACCGAGGATGGCGTCCACCCACCTCCGCGCCTTGCCCTTGAGGGTTGCGTCGTCGAGGACGAACGCCAGCGAGACAAGCCCCTTCGCGTAGTAGGGGCCTCGTTCCCAGGCGTATTCCTTCCCGACGTTCGCCCCGGTCAGCCAGTCGGACTTCCCGATGTCGTCGTACAGCTCCTCGGCGTGTCCCGTGAGGCCGTCGGACTGCTTCAGCAGCTGTTCGGCCAGCCAGTCGGTCGGACGCACGCTTCCAAGCGGCAAAACCTCCATCGCCGGTTCGGCAAGCCCCTGCACGTCCGCACCGCCAACGGAACAGGCAAGGCCAATCCCCATTAACATCATCATCCGCTTCGGCATCTTCAGGTCTCTTCGCATATCACTTACCCTATCTTTTCGATGTGTGCATCATAGCATAGCAAAACGGATGAGCCCTGCGCGATGACTTCCTTCGCGTACACCCCCGGCACGCGATGTACCCGCGCCGCCTCGGCGCGGGACGCCATGGGGCGGCCCCGAGCCTCCGGCCGGTCAACACGGAGCGCGCGGGGGCACGGAGGAAATACGAAACGGGAGGGACGCGCTTGTCGCGTCCGATGTGGGGGACGGACGCCGACGGGGTGCGGCCGCGACAAGTACGAAACGGGAGGGACGCGCTTGTCGCGTCCGATGGGGGGACGGACGCCGACGG
>URIT01000024.1 GCA_900547945.1 uncultured bacterium | reverse complement strand
CCCGCCGGAACGGTTCCGAAGTGAAATCGCGCGGCAGCACACGGAAACGGGAGGGCCGCGCTTGTCGCGGCCGCACCCAGGCCGGGCCGCAGTCGGACGCCCCGCACCGAGACGCCGTGTATCGACCCGCCGGAACGGTTCCGAAGTGAAATCGCGCGGCGTCATGCGGGAAGGCCGCGCTTGTCGCGGCCGCACCCAGGCCGGGCCGCAGTCGGACACCCCGCGCCGAGACGTCGCGTATCGACCCGCCGGAACGGTTCCGAAGTGAAATCGCGCGGCAGCACACGGAAACGGGAGGGCCGCGCTTGTCGCGGCCGCACCCAGGCTGGGCCGCAGTCGGACACCCCGCGCCGAGACGTCGCGTATTGACCCGCCGGAACGGTTCCGAAGTGAAATCGCGCGGTAGCACACGGAAGGGACGTCAATGGCGGTTCGGCGGACGTACCGGGCTTTTGCTATAATATTCCTTTCCACATGAAGGAGCGCGCGATGGAATGGACGAAACTGCGGACGATTGGAGAGGCCCTGCCGAAGACCGATGCGGCGGGGCGCCCTGTCTTGGCGGCCATCGCGAACAACATGGTCGTGCCGCTCACGGCGCCGCTCATCGGCACGCCCGACCTGAAGCCGCTCACGCGCGCCGACGCGCAGGGGTTCGAGGTCGACCGCAACTCGCTCGTCTTCATGCTCGCGAAGTGCGCGAACGAGCTTTTCCCGCGCGCGACCTTCCGCGTGCGCCACTCCGTCGGCGCCGCGCTCTGGTGTACGCTCGAACCCGAACGGGGCGCGGGCGGGGCGGCCGCGCAGCCGCTCGACCCGACGGCGCTCGTGGCGCGTCTGCGCCCCGCGATGGCCGCGCTCCAGGCCGCCGACCTGCCGATTTCCGTGGAGCCCGTCTCCTACGGGGACGCCGTGGCGCTCTTCACGCGCCTGGGTCGCGTGGACGAGGTCAACCTGCTGCGGCACCGCAACCCGCCCGTCCTGCCGCTCTCCCGCTGCGGCGACTTCCGCGCCCTGAACCAGACGACGCTCGCGCCCCGCACGGGCGTGGTGGGGCCCTACGAACTCGTGCCCGTGGACGACGGCCTCGTCCTGAACGTCTCCTCCGCCGAGAACCCGGACGTGGTGGAGCCGCTTCCCTACGTCGAGCCCTACTTCAAGGTGTTCCGCCGCCAGTGCGCCCGCACGGCGGTCACGGGCGTCGAGACGGTCGGCGACCTGAACCAGGTCATCCACGCGCGCCGCTTCGACGTCTTCGTGCGCACCGTCGAGGCACTCCAGACGAAGGAGCTTGCGGGCATCGCCGACCAGATCGCGGCGCGCAAGCCGTCGGCGCGGCTCGTCCTCCTCGCCGGCCCCTCCTCCGCCGGCAAGACGACGACGGCCCACCGCCTCTGCACGCAGCTGCGCGTGAACGGCATGCGCCCCGTCCTGCTGTCCACCGACGACTACTTCGTGGGCGATGCGCGCAACCCGCGCGACGCGGACGGGAACCTCGACTACGAGACCGTGGAGGCCGTCGACGCCGAACGCCTCGCCGCCGACCTCAACGCGCTCCTCGCCGGCCGACCCGTCCGCCTGCGGAAATTCGACTTCCTCCGGCACGACGGCTTCGACGCGGCGGAGGAGACGCAGCTCGACGCCTCGGGCGTCGTCGTGCTTGAGGGCATCCACGCGCTCAACCCGCGCCTCACGCGCGGCGTCGCGGACGAGCTGAAGTTCCGCATCTACCTCAACGCGCTCACCCAGCTCGTCCTCGACTCCTGTAACCGCCTCTCCGCCACGGACACGCGCCTCCTGCGGCGCCTCGTGCGTGACTACAATTTCCGTGGCTGCTCGCCGCTCAAGACCTTCGCCCTCTGGCCGAACGTCGTCGCCGGCGAGCGTAAATGGATCTACCCCTACCAGGGCCGGGCGGACGCCGTCTTCAACTCGTCCCTCGACTACGAACTCGCCGTCCTGAAGTCCTACGCCGCCCTGCTCCTCAACCAGGTGAAGCCGTGGGACGCCGCGTTCCTCGAAGCGCGCCGCCTCTCCGGCATCCTCCACAACGTCACCCACGCGAAGGCGGACGTCGTGCCGGGCGACTCCATCCTCCGCGAGACGATCGGCGGCAGCCAGCTTTCGTACTGAGGACCGGGCCATGCGCAGGTACCTGAGCCTCTTCTGGGAGTTCCTGAAGATCGCACTCTTCGTCGTGGGGGGCGGCTACGCGATCATCGTCGTCGCGGATGAGGTGTTCGGACGCAGGCTCAAGTGGCTGAAGGAGGGCGAGCTGCTGGACCACCTGCCCGTCTTCCAGATGGTGCCCGGTCTGATTGCTGGCAATACGGCGATCTACACGGGGCTGAAGGTCGCGGGGCGCCTCGGTGCGGTCGTCGCGCTCGTCGCCGTTGCGCTGCCGTCGTTTCTCATCTTCCTCGGCGTCTCGTGTGGCTATGCGTTTCTGCCGGTGGGGAATCCGTGGGTGGAGAGCGCGTTGCTGGGACTACGCGCCGCATTGACGGGCATCGTGTTCGGCACGCTCATGAAGAGTTGGCGGCGGAGCGTCGTGGGGGCGTATGGCTACGTGACGGTGGTGGTGGCGTCCGCCCTGCTGATCGGATGCGGCGTGAACGTGGTGGCCGTGCTCCTGGCGGCGATGGCGGCGGGCGTCCTCTGGGCGTTTGGCGGCGGGGCGATGCCGTCCCGCGACGAGGCGTCCTGTGGCATCGCGCTCGCGCCCCTCGCGCCCGCGCGCCGGATGCTCCTCGCCGTCGGAGGGCTCGTCGCGCTCGCGGCGGTGACGCTTGCGTGCGGACGCATCTTCTGGACGTTCGTGAAGTTCGGCCTCCTCGGCTTCGGCGGCGGCTTCGTCCTCGTGCCCGTCTATCTGCAGGAGTTCGTTGGGCCCGGCGCGCCGCTCCTGCAGCTCGCGGCCGAGGAGTTCTCGAACCTCATGGCGCTCACGCAGGTGACGCCCGGGCCCGTAAGCGTGAACGCGGCGACGTTCTTCGGCTATCGGCTGGGGGGCGTCTTCGGCGGCGCCGTCGCCACGGCCGCGCTGCTGCTGCCGTCCTTCTTCCTGCTGACGCTTGCGCTGACGGGGATCGAGCGGTGGAAGCGCAGCCGGTTCGTGCAGGGTCTCCTCTGGGGCGTGAAGCCGGCGACGAACGCGCTCATGCTGAAGGCGGGGATCGTGTTCGCGGGCATGAGCGTCTGGACGTGTTCGGACGGGGCGGCATTCACGGTCCATCCCTTTGCGACTGCGCTCGCCGTCTTTGCGGGCTGGGCGCTCGTGAAGGGACGGCTCTCGATCATGTCCGCCATCTTTCTCTGTGCGGCCCTCGGAGCCGCCGCGCACGCCGTCGGGATGGTGGGGTAGGTTTAAGTCGCCCCTGCGGGGCTTTAAATGGTTAAATCGCCCCTGCGGGGCTTTAAGTGGTTAAGTGGTTAAGTCGTTGAGGGTTATGAAGAAGAACAGAATGCCGGGGATTCGGATCCTCCATGAGGACGAGGACGTCATCGTCGTCGAGAAGGCGGCGGGAGTCCTCGCGCAGGAGGTGGACGGTGCGTATAGCGTGGAAGGGGCCTTGACGGACTACGTGCGCAAGGGGCAGTGGAAGAGCGCCCGACGCGTCTACCTTGTCCACCGCCTTGACGGCAGGACGAGCGGCGTCATGATGGTCGCGAAGAACGAACGCGCCCAGACGTGGCTGCGCGACCACTGGAACGAGGTGACCACGAAGATCTACCTCGCGCGGGTTGAGGGCGTGCTGGATGCGCCGTGCGGTGTCTTCGAGAGTTACCTGCGCGAAGACGGGAAACATTTCGTGCGGAGCGTGGAGAACCCCAAGTTCGGCAAGCTCGCCCGCACGGAGTGGCGAGTCGTCGCGGAGCCGGGGATGAAGCCCCGTGGACGGCGTCCTCCCTCCACGTCCGTCGAGGTGACGCTCAAAAGCGGACGCAAGAACCAGATCCGTGTCCATTTCGCGGAGGCGGGACATCCGGTCGTGGGGGATGCGAAGTACGGTCACGGACGGCGCGGGGATGTGCTTTGCCTTCATGCCTGGAAGCTCGCCTTCCAGCATCCGCGCACAGGCGAACTCCTGTCGTTCACGTCCGCCCCGCCCACATGGTGGAAGGTTCTGGTTGATATGTCCCCTCATCCTCCGTCCGATTAACACGGAGCGCGCACGGGGGCGCAGTGTGTGGATTTGAGGATGGCTTTCGCGCTGTTTCACCCACATTTTGTCCGTGAGAGATGATTTTTCGGGCAGGGGGTGCGCGCCTTGAGTGAATGGTACAGAGACCATCGACGTCGAGAGGGGTCTGCCCCACATGTTCCGTTTCCACGTACGCGGCTGGTTATACGTTATGCAGTCGTTTGAACGGTGTCTCGTGAACGGTGTTCCGGCATGGTTTCGTGTAGGGGTCTCGCCGCTGATTCTTCCGAAGCGAATTCGTACAAGCCCCGCCTCTTTCCCGGTCCCGTTCTCATGGGACACATAGTGTGTCTCATGGGCTCATCGTTCATATGGGACTCATAGAGTGAATGACGTTGTGGAACAGCCGGCAGGGTGGGTGGTGGTACAGTTGAATCATAGATGGTGCTGAATCATAGGTGGTGCGCCTGGATGTTCCGAGGCGAAGTCTCGATCTTTCTTCCCTGATGCCTTTTGTGGTGGATGGTGCTGTTGTGGTCAGGTTGTCGCCGTTTGCATGAGACATTGGTGACGTGCAAGCCAGTTCCGTATCCGTTTGGAAACCCGGAAAAGGCTATGTCCGTCAAGCGTTCCACGTCTCCGTCTTTGTGTTTTGATGGCATTCATTGTGCAGGAAGGGGCAATTTCAAGGGCTATTGCGGCTTCCAGTGCGACAAGCGACCCGTCGTGAAACTGTATAATCCTCGCCGCCTTAATCAAGGTCTCTGTACGGAGGTACTGTTTTCCCGTATCATTGTTCGTGAAAGACCATGTCGAACGGCACCGTGTCTTTAGGTATTCGGTGTTCCCCTGTGTTCGCATCCACGTCCTCAGGGCTTCAGGATCTTCCAAGTATGGAAATGTGGGGAAGGCGATCCCGTTGATAATCCGTAATCCTTTGGTTGGTGTGGCAGATCGTTCCGCAGCGAAGTCGCGGTGTGCTGGTGAAGGATCGTCGCGCCGTGCATGGGTGGTGGATATTGGGATCAGCCTGTCTTTCTTGGCATTGTGATGATTCGGGAGTACGGTGCCGGGGACCGGGAGAAGGGCATTGACGGGAATGGGGTCGGAACCGCCACATGCTTGACGGAACCTTTTGGCAAGGGCCTTGCCGCGCATGATGGATTTGTAGTGTTCGAAGAGATCCGGCGCCTTGTTTGCGAAGAATCCCTTGATCCCCGGTGCCCGCCCCCTGATTCCGGGAACACCGCGCGTGACGTATGCGTGGTTATCGACATAACATTCAAGGTCTTCGAGGAGGGCGCCCAGGCGCAGAATTGCCAATGCATGATTATGTGTCGATCTGCACCCACGTTTCTGGGTCGCTTGGACGACTGACCAGGCTTCTCGAATCTCGTTGATAGAAGGACATGGATTGGCGGTTCTCCGAATACGGATGGAACGGCGTTCGTCCGCCAGTCGGTAACGTCTTTCACGTTCCCGCGCGTAGTAACCGCTTCGGCGCATGCGGGAGATCCTGCGCGAGAGGTATCGTGAAATGAAGCAGAATGGATAGATTCCGCCTTGGACGATTGCCAAGGCGAGCAGGACGCCGCACGTTTCGCTCCCCCGTGCGACGTGGTGATCTCGCAAAAGGGTCTTCAAAGTGCGTGGAACATGGCCAATTGTATGCCCGGTCGTGGAGACTTCGTGCCAGAAGGCGCGACGGTATTCTTCTGAGTCGAGGCCAAGAACCTTCTGGTTGAACCAGTCTCCATAATGTTCCGTGGATATTCCCCGGATCTCACGCGCGGATGTTCGCTGTGTCGTTGTTTCGGTCTTATAGCCATGGGCGACCAGAAATTTCTCGATTGTTTTTTCCATTTTACATTCCTTTCGTCCCGATGAGGATAAGAATACCATATCGCCGAGAAAAAGTTGTCAGTTTTGGTTCAAATTGAAGTCAAAAAAATAAGAGGTTCAGACTTGTTGGATTTCGTTGCGGAACGCTCCGGCGTGAGATTCGGGTTGGGCTTGAAATCACAGTCTTTTGGGCAACCACGTAACGACCACGTATGAATGACCACGTATGAGTCGGGAGTCATCTTCGTGAGGGAACAGAGGGAATTGAGGATTTCATTTCGGAACGTCCCGAAGTGAAGTCTCGAAACGATTGCTTCGATAATCAAATATTGCTTCGGTAATCAAATATTGTGAGCCGGAAAGGACACAAAGTCCACAAGGCCTTGCGTTCTTTGTGTTCGTTGTGGCAGCGAATCACCATATTTCATTGCCGGACCCACATGTTTCGTTGCCGGATCCATGCCGGTTCCACGGCGTACGTTCGTGTGGCGTACATGCATGTTATGTGTGGGCAACAGGGCCGACGTCCATAGGCTCATTTATGGTGTACATATATGTGTGGGGCGTTCGCCTCCCAAAAAAACGTCCGTATGCGGTGCCGTCCGCGTACAGCGTCGTCCGTATGTGGTGCCGTCCGTGTGTGGTGCTGTTCGTACGCGGTGCCGTTCGTGCGCGGTGCCGTCCGCGTGTGCTGCCGTCCGCGTACAGCGCCGTCCGTGCGCGGTGCCGTCCGCGTACAGCGCCGCCCGTGCGCGGTGCCGTCCGCGTGTGCTGCCGTACGCGCACACGGATGAAATTATGGTAAAATATCTCTTCCATTTCACAGGAAAGGCCAATAGATGAACCAGGAAGCATGGCAGAAGGTCGAAACCGCGATTGCGGCAACGAAGGACACGACGATCAAGCAGCTGTTCGCGGCGGATCCCGACCGTGCGGCGAAGTACACGCTCTCGGCGGCGGGCTGGCGGCTCGACTACTCCAAGAACCGCATTGACGCGAAGGTGATGAAGGCGCTCGTGAAGCTCGCCGAAGCCTCGAACCTCAAGGCCGAGATCGAGAAGATGTTCACCGGCAAGAAGATCAACGAGACCGAAGGCCGCGCCGTGCTGCACACCGCCCTGCGCAACTGCGATCCGACGGCGAAGGTGAAGGTGGACGGCAAGGACGTGATGCCGCAGATCCGCCGGGTGCTCAAGCAGATGGCCGCGTTCGCCGACGCCGTGCGCACGGGCGCGCACAAGGGCCACACGGGCAAGCGCATCAAGTACGTCGTGAACATCGGCATCGGCGGCAGCGACCTCGGCCCCGTCATGGCGACGCTCGCGCTCAGGCCGTTCTCGAAGCGGTCCATCAAGACCTACTTCGTCTCGAACGTCGACTCCACGCACCTCGCCGAGACCCTGCGCGAGGTCAAGGCGGACCAGACGCTCTTCATCGTCGCCTCCAAGACGTTCACCACGCAGGAGACGATGACGAACGCCCAGAGCGCGCGCGCGTGGCTCATCGAAAAGCTCGGCAGCAAGGCCGCCGTCGCGAAGCACTTCGTCGCGCTCTCCACGAACGCCGAGGAGGTCGGGAAGTTCGGCATCGACGTCAAGAACATGTTCGCGTTCTGGGATTGGGTGGGCGGCCGCTACTCGCTCCCCTCCGCGATCGGCCTCTCGCTCATGATCTCCATCGGACCGCGCAACTTCCAGCGCCTCCTCAAGGGCTACTGGAAGATGGACAGGCACTTCCGCACGGCGAGCCTCGGGCGTAACATGCCGGTCGTCCTCGCGCTCCTCGGCATCCTCTACGCGAACGGCTACGGGGCCGAGAGCTACTGCGTGCTGCCGTACGACCAGTACCTCAGCCGCCTGCCCGCGTACCTGCAGCAGATGGACATGGAGTCGAACGGCAAGAGCGTGACGAAGGACGGCAAGCCCGTCACGTACACGACGGGCCCGATCGAGTGGGGCGAGCCCGGCACGAACGGCCAGCACAGCTTCTACCAGCTCATCCACCAGGGCACGCACCTCATCCCGTGCGACTTCATCGGCTTCTGCAAGACGCACAACCCGATGGGCGACCACCACGACAAGCTGATGGCGAACCTCTTCGCCCAGACCGAGGCGCTCGCGTTCGGCAAGACGGCCGAGCAGTGCCGCGCGGACGGCGACGACGAGAGGCTCGTCCCGTTCAAGACGTTCACGGGCAACCGCCCCACGAACACGCTCCTCGCGAACGACCTCACGCCCGAAACGCTCGGTTCGCTCATCGCGCTCTACGAGCACAAGGTCTTCACGCAGGGCGTGATCTGGAACATCTTCTCGTTCGACCAGTGGGGTGTGCAGCTTGGCAAGGTGCTCGCGAAGAACGTCCTCAAGGACCTCACCGCGAAGAAGGCCGGCACGAAGCACGATTCCTCCACGAACGCCCTGATTGCGCACTACCGCAAGGTGCTGGGGCGCTGAACGGGAAGGGGCCGGACATGGGAGCGCAGTTCGAGTCGTGTCCGATCCCGGGCCTGAAGGTGATCACCCCGGACGTCTACCGCGACGCCCGGGGGTGGTTTGCCGAGGCGTACCACGCGCAGCGGTACTTCGAGAACGGCATCCGGGACGTCTTCGTGCAGGACAACCGGTCCTTCTCCGTGAAGAACGTCGTGCGTGGCCTCCACTACCAGCTGCACCGTCCGCAGGCGAAGCTCGTCTCGGTGGTGCGGGGGACGGTGTGGGACGTCGCGGTGGACATCCGCTGGGGCTCGCCCACGTTCAGGCGGTGGCACGCCTGCGAGCTGAGCGCGGAGAACGGGAGGCAGTTCTACATCCCCGCCGGGTTCGCGCACGGGTTCTGCGTCCTGTCCGAGGAGGCGGAGTTCCACTACAAGTGCAGCGAGTTCTTCGACCCGAAGGACGACCGGGGGCTGCCGTGGGATGATCCGGCAATCGGCGTGGCGTGGCCGGTCGAACATCCAATCCTGTCCAAGAAGGACACGCTGCGCATCCCCTTCGACCGGTTGCGGGAGGCGGACTTCCCGCACGTGACGCTTTAGGTTTTATGGTATAATCACTGAAATTTTCCAAGGAGAGCTATGTCCAACAAGAAGTTGCTGAGTGCGAACGAGGCGGTTGCGTGCGGCGCCGCCCAGGCGGGGTGCGTGGTCGCGAGCGCCTATCCGGGCACGCCGTCGACGGAGATCCTCGAAAACATCGCGAAGTTCAAGGACACGGTGAAGTGCGAATGGGCCGTGAACGAGAAGGTGGCGATGGAGACGGCGATCGGCGCGTCGATGGCCGGCGCGCGCGCGCTGACGGCGATGAAGCACGTGGGCCTCAACGTCGCGATGGACCCGCTCATGACGTTCACCTACGTGGGCGCGACGGGCGGCATGGTCGTCGTCTCGGCGGACGACCCCGGCATGCACTCCTCCCAGAACGAGCAGGACAACCGCAACCTCGCGAAGTTCGCGCGCATGCCGATGCTGGAGCCCTCCGACTCCCAGGAGGCCTACGACATGGTGCAGGCCGCGTTCGAGATCTCGGAGAAATTCCGCGTGCCCTGCATGCTGCGTCTCACGACGCGCACGAGCCATTCGAGCTCGCTCGTGAACCTCGACGACTTCCGGCCCGCGCCGCATCCGGTGATTCCCTACCAGAAGGACATCACGCGCACGATCCCCGTGCCGGCGTTCGCGCGCGGCCAGCGCCTCGCGGCGCAGAAGCGCAGCGCGGAGATGGCGCGCGCGGCCGCGCACAGCAAGTTCAACCGCATCGAGCCGGGCAAAAAGCAGATCGGCATCATCACGTCGGGCGTCGCCTACCAGTACGTGAAGGAGATCTTCCCCGAGTTCACGGTGCTGAAACTCGGCTGGACGAACCCGTTCCCGGCGGACCTCGTGAAGAAGTTCGCGAAGACGGTGCGCCACGTGCTCGTCGTCGAGGAGCTGGACCCGTTCCTCGAAGACCAGGTCAAGGCGCTCGGCATCAAGGTGCAGGGGCACAAGACCGAGCTCAACATGCTGGAGCTCAACCCCGACCGCCTGCAGGACCTGCGCCACGAGCTGCTGAAGGACGTGCCGAAGGCGAAGGCCGTGAAGCCGGACGCCTCGCTGCCGACGCGCCCGCCCGTCCTCTGCGCGGGCTGCGGCCACCGCGGCGTCTTCTACACGCTCGCGAAGCTCGGCGCGACGGTGACGGGCGACATCGGCTGCTACACGCTCGGCGCCTTCCCGCCCCTCAACGCGATGGACTCCACGATCTGCATGGGCGCCTCCATCGGCAACGCCGCCGGCATGCGCAAGGCGGGGCTCAAGGGCCGCATCTGTGCGGTGCTGGGCGATTCGACGTTCTTCCACAGCGGCATGACCGGCATCCTGAGCGCGCACTACAACGGCACGCCTGTGACGACGGTCGTCCTCGACAACCGCATCACCGCGATGACGGGCCACCAGGACAATCCCGGCACGGGCAAGACGCTCGCGGGCGATCCCGCGCCGGTGACGGAGATTCTGGACATCGCCAAGGCCTGCGGCTACAAGAAGGTCGTGCAGGTCTCCGCCGACGACCTCGGCGAACTGGAGGCGACGCTGAAGGACGCGATGGACGGCGACGAAGGCGCGCTCGTCGTCGCCTATGCCCCCTGCCGCATCGCGGCGAAGCTCACGAAGGAGGGCCTGTGCGCGGTCGACGAGACGAAGTGCAAGGCGTGCGGCATGTGCTTCAAGATGGGCTGCCCGGCGATGACGCGCGGCGAGGAGGTCGCGCCCGGCCGCTTCCAGATGAAGATCGACCCGTCCCTCTGCGCCGGCTGCAGGCAATGCCAGCAGGTGTGCAAGTTCGGGGCCATCAAGAGAATTAAGTAGTTAAGTAGTTGAGTAGTTAAGTTGAGTAGTTGAGAAAGTTAAGTAGTTGAGTAGTTAAGTTGAGTAGTTGAGAAAGTTAAGTAGTTAAATAAGTGGTTAATTTAAGAGGTTAAGGATCACGTGTTGAAGAAATCGAATCGCTCGAAGACCAACTTAACTACTTAAATACTTAACTACTTAACTACTTAAAGCGAAGCGACTTAATCCCCCCATGTCTCTCCTCAGTCAGTTCAAGGCCCAGCGCGACGGGCGGCCGGACGCCGCCGCGTTCCTGATCGCGGCGGGCGATCGGTCCGTGCCGATCACGTGGCGCGAGTTCGCGCGGGACATCGAGGCCATCGCCTGGATCATCCGCAAGTACGTGCCGGGCGCGACGATCGCGATCATCGGCGCGAACTCCTACGAGTGGATGACCGTCCATGCGGCGTGCCTCTTCGCGGGGGCCGTGGCGCTGCCGCTGGAGGCGAACCTGTCGGCGGAGGACATCGCCGGGCGCCTGTCCTTCACGGGCGCGCGCGCGCTCATCCACTCGGCCGCGCTCGCGGACCGGGCGCACGAGGTGAAGAAGCTGCTCCCGAAGCTCATCACGGGCGGCTTCGGCACGCGCCTCACGGACCGCATGCTCGCCCTTGCGCACAAGGCGCTCGACGCGGGCGAGTCGGGCATTTTCGACCTCCCGGAGCGCGACGAGGACGAAACGGCGATGCTCGTCTTCACGAGCGGCACGACCTCGCGGCCGCGCGGCGCCGAGCTGACGCTCCGCGGCCTCCGCACGTTCTCCGACTACTGGCATGCGAACCTGCACTTCGCCCCTGGCCAGCGCACGCTCATGCTGCTGCCGCTCAACCACATCTTCGGCATCTGCGTGACGTACACGATGCTCGCGCACGGCGTGGCGCTCGGCGTCTGCCCCGACTTCCGCCGCATCTACGAGGCCGTGGAGCGTTTCCGGGCGGACTTCCTCTTCCTCGTGCCCGCGCTGGCGGAACTGCTGGCGGACAAGATCGCCCAGAAGGGGCGCACGGTCGAGGAGGCCGGGCTTTCCCTGCGCTGGATCGTCGTGGGCGGTGCGCCCCTGTCGAGCCGGGGCTACCTGAAGCTGACGACGCTTGGCATCCAGCCCCTCGGCGGCTACGGCCTCACCGAGACGACGGCGCTCTTCTCCGTTGCGGAGCTGGACGCGCCGCATCCCGGCAGCGCGGGCAAGTGCTGCCACGGCTTCGGGGGAATGGAGGCGCGCGTCTCGCCGGAGGGCATCCTCCAGCTGCGCGGTCCCGCCGTCCTGAAGGGCTACTACAAGGAGCCCGAGAAGACGGCGGCCGTGCGCGACAAGGACGGCTGGTTCTCGACGGGGGACTACGGACGCATCGACGAAGACGGCTACGTGTGGATCACGGGGCGTGCCTCGCGCACGATCATCCTCTCCAGCGGCAAGAAGGTGGCGCCGGAGGAACTGGAGGACATCCTCCATTCCGTGCCGGGGTTTCTGGAGGTCGTCGTGTCGGGCGACTTCGAGACGCGCGAGGTGCAGGCCGAGGTTTACGCCTCCGTGCCGGAGGAGACGGTGCGCGAGCAGGTCGCGATCGTCAACCGGAAGCTTCCGCTCCACAAGCGCATCCGGAGGGTCATGGTGCGCACGGAACCGTTTCCGCGCACGGCGAGCGGCAAGATCAAGATCGACCGCGCGCCGGCGGCGTCGGTGCCCCACCCTGCGGCGGACATCGTGGTCCCCATGCGCGAGCGCGTCGCGGCGGCGGCCTGCCCGGTCATCGAACGCGCCGTGACGGGCGTGCGGCGGACGCTTGCGCCCGAACGGTGGAAGTGGGTCGTCCTCGGGCTTGGCGTGCTTGCGGGCGTCGTCGTCCTGTGGAACGTGTTCGGAGCGGCCGTGCTGGAACTGGTCGAGGAGACCTCCGCCGTGCGGCGTGTCCTGGAGATCGTCGAGGACCGCCTCGGCGAAGTGCTCGCCGTCCTCGTCCTGGTGGCTGCGGTGGCCATCTGGCGCACGGGGGTTTTCAAGTCGGACAAGTCCACAGGGGAGAAGAATCCATGATGTTTCTGGATGCGGCGGCGACGCCAGGGGCGACGAACGCGGTGGCCGCCGTGACGGAGGTCGCCGCACAGCTGGGGGCGCAGGTGACGGATGCGTTCAGCCGGCAGACCGATCAGGGGCGCGAGCTGGTGCGGCAGGCGCTTGGGTGGCTGACGCAGAACGGCGTCACGTTCGCCCTGAACGCGCTCGGGGCGGTGTTGATCCTTGCGGTGGGCGGCCTCGTCGTGAAGGGGCTCGTGGCGACCCTCCGCCGGGCGCTCGGTCGGTCGAAGCGCGTGGATGCGCTGCTGCGGACGTTCCTCTGCAGCATCGCCTCGAAGACGGGCTGGACGATTCTCGCCGTGATCGCGCTGGGGCGGCTCGGCGTGGACGTGGGGCCGCTCGTCGCGAGCCTCGGCGTGACGGGCGTCGTGCTGGGCTTCGCGTTCAAGGAATCGCTCGGCAGCCTCGCGGCGGGGCTCATGATCGCCCTCAACCACCCGTTCAAGGTGGGCGACTACGTGATCGTGGGCGGCATCGAGGGCGCGGTCGCCGAACTCAACATGATGGCGACCGTCCTCACGACGGGCGACAACAAGAAGGTGACGGTGCCGAACGGAACCGTGTGGGGGAGCGCGATCACGAACTTCAACGCGCTCGGCCGCCGCCGCGTGGACCTCCAGGTCGGCGTCGCCTACGGCACCGATCTTGCCGCCGCGCGGGCGGTCGCCCTGGAGGCGTTGAAAACGGTGCCGGGCGTCCTCGCCGACCCCGCCCCGGCGGTGGCGGTGGCGACGCTCGCCGATTCCGCCGTCCTCCTCAACGTGCGCCCGTGGGCCGCGTGCGCGGACTACTGGACCGTCCGCGCGGCCGTGCTGGTGGCCCTTGTGGACGCCTTCGGCGGGGCCGGCGTCTCCATCCCCTTCCCCCAGCTCGACGTTACGCTGAGGAAGGAGGCGTAGGGGCCCGCGCGCACCGGGGCCATGATTCAAGTTGAGGTCGAGGGGACGGATTTGGTAGAATAAGAGCCGTTTTACGAGAACAAGGCAGAAAAGACGAACATGACGAAGAAGACGAAGGACCGCAGGGTCGAAAACACGGTGCAGGGTCTGAAAGAGGACTTTGCCTGGCATCTCCGCTACACCCTCGTGAAGTACGACGGCGCGGCGACGCCGCGCGACCAGTACGCGGCGTTCGCGTATGCGATCCGCGACCGCATCGTGGAGCGGTGGATCAACACGCAGGAGCGCTACCACGCGCAGAACGAGCGCCGCGTCTACTATTTGTCCCTTGAATTCCTCATCGGCCGCCTCCTCGGCAACAATGTCATGAACCTCAAGCTCGACCGCGAGTGTTCCGAGGCGCTGAAGGAGTACGGCATCGACTGGAACTCCCTGCGCGACTTCGAGGTGGACGCCGGGCTCGGCAACGGCGGACTTGGGCGCCTCGCCGCGTGCTTCCTCGACTCGATGAGCACGCTCGACCTCGCGGGCATGGGCTACGGCCTCCGCTACGACTACGGCATCTTCCGCCAGCGCATCGTCGACGGGCAGCAGGTCGAGGAGCCGGACAGCTGGCTCAAGGACGGCTACCCGTGGGAACTCGTGCGCCCCGAGTACGCGCAGCTCGTCCACTTCGGCGGCCGTGTCGACTGCATCGAGGAACACGGCACGCTGCGGTGGCGCTGGGTCGGCGCCGAGACCGTGCGGGGCGTCCCCTACGACCTGCCCGTCGTCGGCTACAGCAACGCCGTCAACACGCTGCGGCTCTGGAGCGCGAAGGCGACGGACGAATTCTCGCTCGCCGAGTTCAACAAGGGCTCCTACGTGGAGGCCGTCGAGCGCAAGGTGCTCGCCGAGAACCTCACGAAGGTGCTCTACCCGAACGACAACACGATGGCCGGCAAGGAGCTGCGCCTCCGCCAGCAGTACTTCTTCGTGTGCTGTTCGCTGGCGGACATCCTGCGCCGCTTCCGCGAGGACGGCAACGACTGGTCGCAGCTGCCCGAGAAGGCGTTCATCCACCTCAACGAGACGCACCCCGCGCTCGTGATCCCGGAGCTCATGCGCATCCTCGTGGACGAGGAGGGCATCGGCTGGGAGGCGGCCTGGGACCTGACGTGCCGCACGACGGGCTACACGAACCACACGATCCTCCCCGAGGCGCTGGAGAAGTGGTCCGTCCCGATGATGGAGCGTCTGCTGCCGCGCCACCTGCAGATCATCTACGAGATCAACGGGCGCTTCCTCAGCCGCGTCTCCGGCATCTACCCCGGCGACCAGGACCGCCTCGCGCGGATGTCCCTCATCGACGAGGGCGGCGAGCGCTACGTGCGCATGGCGAACCTCGCGATCATCGGTTCCTCCAGCGTCAACGGTGTCGCCGAGCTCCACACGGAAATCCTCAAGGCGTCCCTCTTCAGGGACTTCTACGAGCTGATGCCGGACCACTTCCACAACGTGACGAACGGCATCACGCCGCGCCGGTGGCTTCTGAAGGCGAACCCGCCGCTCGCGCAGCTCATCACCGAGAAGATCGGCACGCGCTGGATCACCCACCTCGACGAACTGAAGAAGCTCGAACGTGAGGCCGGGGACGCCGTGTTCCTCGAATGCCTCGCGAAGATCAAGCGCTCCAACAAGCGCATCCTCTCGAACTACGTGAAGTCCACGCTCGGCGTGTCGCTCGACCCCGCCGCCCTCTTCGACGTGCAGGTGAAGCGCCTCCACGAGTACAAGCGCCAGCTCTTGCTCGCGCTCTACATCGTCATCTTCTACAACCGCCTGCTGGCGGATCCGAAGTACGACCCCGTGCCGCGCGTCTTCATCTTCGCGGCGAAGGCGGCGCCGGGCTACTACATGGCGAAGCTCATCATCCGCCTCATCCACGGCATCGCGCACGTCGTCAACGCGAACCCGCGCACGCGCGGGCGCCTCACGGTCGCGTTCCTGCCCGACTACCGCGTTTCGCTCGCCGAGAAGATCATGCCGGCCGCCGAGGTCAGCGAGCAGATTTCCCTCGCGGGCACCGAGGCCTCCGGTACGGGCAACATGAAGTTCATGATGAACGGCGCGCTCACGCTCGGCACCTATGACGGCGCGAACGTGGAGATCAACCAGGAGGTCGGGGACGAGAACATGTTCCTCTTCGGGCTTCGCGCGGACGACGTGGCGCGCCTGCGCCCGACCTACAGCGCGCGGGCCGTCTACCAGAAGGATCCCGAGATCCGCCAGGCCGTGGACATGATCCGCAACAACGTGTTCTCGCTCCTGAATCCGGGCCTCTTCGACCCGATCGTGCGTTCGCTTCTCGACTACAACGACCACTACATGCTCCTCGCCGACCTGCGCGCCTACTGCGAGGCGCAGGACCGCGTGGACGCCACCTACCGCGACGCGGGCGAGTGGAACCGCCGGTCGCTCGTCAACATCGCCCGCTCGGGCCGCTTCTCCAGCGACCGCGCGGTGATGGAGTACGCGCGCGACATCTGGCACGTGGAGCCGGTGTCGTTTGGGGATTAAGTGGTTAAGTGGTTAAGTAGTTAAGTGGTTAAGTTTAAGCCGCGGGTGGTAGTTAAGTTGTCAAGTGATTCAGTGGTTGATGAGGGTAACGACGTGAGAACAGCGAGGAAGATGCGATGAAGAGAATGGTTCTGGCCGTGGCGCTGGCCGTGGCGGGCATGGCGTCGGCGGCGAAGGTGGCGTCCGTTTCGGTGAAGGCCGCCGACGGCGACGTGGAGGACGTGGGCGACGCCGCCGCGCGCTGCCAGGTCAAGGTGGGCGACGAGTACGATCCGGCGCAGTGCGCGCGCGACGTGCGGGCGCTGCGCGACGCGGGCACGTTCGACGACATCGTGGTGAAGGCCGAGCAGGGCGTGAACGGCGTCGACGTCACCTACGTCGTGAAGCACAAGATGCGCTTCCAGGGCCCGCTCGCCGTGAAGGGCTGCGACTACTGGAACGAGGGCAAGATCGCCAAGTTCTCCGAGCTGAAGGACGGCTATGCGTACGGCGAGGCGGAGATCGCCGCCGCCGCCGGCCGCATCCGCCGCGAGTACCAGAAGAAGTTCTTCCCCGACGTGAAGGTGAAGCCCGTCGTCGAGCCGGTGGAGGGCATCGCCGGCGCGGTGAAGATCACGATGGAGATCGAGGAGGGCGAGCGCGCGAAGATCACCGACTTCGAGTTCGACGGGAACGAGGCGTTCGAGGCGGACGAGCTGCGCGCGTCCTTCAACCAGTACCCCTGGTGGAACCCGATGGGCTGGTTCAGCGACGTGCCCGCCACGCCGCAGGACCTCGCGGAGGCCCGCGACCGGGTTGTCGCGTTCTACCGCGACCGGGGCTATCTGGACGTGGAGATCTCCCAGCCCGAAGTGCGGACGCGCGAGGACGGCGAGCGGGTGCGCGTCTTCCAGGTGCGCGAGGGGCCGTGCTACAAGGTGGGCACCATCTCCGTGACGGGCGTGAAGGCCTACCCGGAGGACGTGGTGGCCGCCGCCGTGAAGCGGATCGCGCCGGGCGACGTCGCGGGCGCCACCGCGCTGGACGAGGCCGCCCACGAGATCGAGGTGTTCTGCGGTTCCGGGCGCGCCGCGCTCGCCGACACGCACGTGACGGTGCGCCGCCTCCCCTCCGAGACGGATCCCGAAACGCTCAACCTCGTCTTCGCGGTCGAGGAGGGCGTGCCCGTGACGGTCAACCGCGTCCTCATCCGGGGCAACGACTACACGATGGACAAGGTCATCCGCCGCGAAATCGCCCTCTCCCCCGGCGATCCGATGCTGGCGGACAAGGCGGAACGTTCCAAGCGCCGTCTCGAAAACCTCCGCTACTTCGACCGCGTGCGCTACTACCTCGAAAAGGTGGACGGCGGCGAGGCGAAGGACGGCAAGCCGGAGCTGCGCGATCTCGTCTACGAGCTCTCCGAGAAGAACACCGGCAACTTCCTCATCGGCATCGGCGCGGGCACGGAAAGCTCCGTCTTCGGCCAGATCGAGCTGAGCGAGGCCAACTTCGACCTCTTCAGTCCGTGGCGCTTCCGCGGCGCCGGGCAGAAGGGGCGCCTCTGCATCCAGGCAGGTCCGCGCGTGCAGACCTACGAGGCCTCCGTCACGGAGCCGTGGTTCCTCGACCGCCAGCTGGAGCTGACCGTCGAGGTCTACCGCCGCCAGCGCTGGTACGACGACTACGACGTCATCCGCAGCGGCGCCGCCGTCACCCTCAGCTACCCCGTCAAGTTCTGGCCCACGTGGGAGGCGTTCGGTCGCCTCGGCGTGTCGCTCGCCGCCGAGTACATCGAGTACGACGACGTGGACAACGGCTACTACTACGATCCGAAGCGCGGCGACCGCTTCCGCATGCTCAAGGAGGAGGAGGACCGCAACGGCGACAAGGTGGAGGTGCCGCTGGAAGTCTTCTGGAAGCTCGACACGCGCGACCGCTTCATCTTCCCGACCCAGGGCCACACGGTGCGCCTCTTCGGCGACATCGTGGGCGGTGACAACGAGTATTGGCGCGTCGGCTTCAACGTGCGCAAGTACTTCCCCGTCTGGAAGAAGTATGGACACGTGTTCCAGATCGGCCTGCGCGGCGAGACGGTGGACGCCTTCAGCGACGACCTGCCGCTCTACGACCGCCTCTTCCTCGGCGGCTCCAAGTCGATTCGCGGCGTGGACTTCCGCGAGATCGCGCCGCGCATCTACGCCCACGAGAACAAGAAGGGCCGCTACACGGCCTGGGGCGGGCAGACCTCCTGGTGCATGAACATGGAGTATTCCGTGCCCGTCGTCAAGATGCTGCGCATCGCCGCCTTCTCGGATCTCGGCAGCGTGGGCGAGGACGAATTCGACTTCGACACGGCCTGGTTCTGCTGGTCGGTCGGCGTGGGCCTGCGCCTCGACCTGGAGCAGTTCCCGATCCGCCTCGACTTCGCCACGCCCGTCGTCGATCCGGACGAGACCGTCGACGAGAAGGTCTTCACCTTCTCGGTCGGATACGACTTCTAGAGGGATTAAGTGGTTAAGTGGTTTAGTAGTTAAGTTGTCACGCTATTAAGTGGTTAAATCTTGGAATTGCGGGAAGGTCCTTACCGGTTGGCGACTTAACCACTTAACCACTTAACTACTTAAAGCGAAGCGGCTTAACTACTTAACTACTTGAAGCGAAGCGGCTTAACTTAAAAGAAAAGGATGACGTCAATGAAGAAGATGATGATGGCCCTGGCCCTTGCGGCCGCGATGGGGGCTTCGGCGGAACTGAAGGTCGGGACGGTGAACATGGTGGATCTCGTGCGGCTGCACCCGAACCACGAGTCCAACCGCGCCCTCGTGAAGTCCACCGACAAGGACTACAAGGCGAAGCTCGAACGCCAGCAGGAGGCCGCGAAGACGATTGCCGACGAGGGCAAGAAGGTCCAGGCCGACCTCATGAACCCGATGTTCTCCCAGAGCGCCAAGGCGGACGCCCAGAAGAAGCTTGAAGACGTGCAGCGCCGTTTCCTCGCCGCCCAGCAGGAACTGCGCGCCTCGGCGCAGCACTTCCAGAACGAGCTGACGGACCTGGAGACCCGCCTCCTCAAGCTGGAGACCGAGGACATCCGCGCGAAGATCAACGCCTTCGCCAAGGCCAACGGCTACGACATCATCGCCGATTCGACGATGCTCGCGTTCTCGAAGGACTCGCTCGACGTGACGGACGAAATCCTCAAGGCGCTGAAGGTCGATCCCGCCAAGCGGCACGAAAAGAAGTCCGCCGCCGACGCGAAGTGAGGCCCACGATGAAGGCATCCGAACTCGCGGCGACGCTGGGGGGCACGCTTGAGGGCGCCGACGTCGAACTCGCCGCCTGCGGCGGTCTTGAGGAGGCGCGCCCTGGCGATCTGAGCTTCTGCAAGGACCCGAAGCACGTGAAGCTCGTGGAGACCACGAAGGCCTCCTGCGTGCTGCTGCCGCCGGACTGGACGCACGGCGCGCCGTGCGCAATCATCCGCGTGGCGGACCCCAACCACGCCTGCATGAAGGCGGCGGAGTTCTTCGCGCCGCCGGCGCCCGTGCGCGCCCCCGGCGTCCACCCCACGGCGGTCGTCGACCCGAGCGTGCGCCTCGGCGCGGGTGTCCACGTCGGCGCCTACACCGTCATCGAGAAGAACGCCGTCATCGGCGATGGCTGCGTCATCGAGGCGCAGGTCTTCATCGGCGAGAACTGCACGCTCGGCGCCGGCACCCACATCTATCCGCAGGTCACGCTGCGCGAGGGCACGAAGGTCGGCCGGGGCGTGATTCTCCACTGCGGCGTGCGCCTCGGCGGGGACGGCTACGGCTACAACACGACGTTCGAGAACGGCATGCCGAAGATCGAGAAGATTCCGCAGCTCGGCATCGTCGAGCTCGGCGACGGCGTGGAGATCGGCTCGAACACGACGATCGACCGCGCGCGCATCGGGCGCACGTACATCGGCCCGATGACGAAGATCGACAACCTCGTGCAGATCGGCCACAACGTGAAGGTGGCCGGCTATTCGGGCATCATCGCGCAGGCGGGCGTCGCGGGGTCCACGCAGATCGGCACGGGCTGCCTCATCTGGGCGCAGGCCGGCATCTCCGGCCACATCAAGATCGCGGACGGCGTGCAGGTCGGCCCCCAGGCGGGCGTGCCGCAGTCGCTCGACGGGTCGCTCAAGTACGTGATCGGCGCGCCCGCGATGTCGATGAAGGACCTGGCCGCGATCACGCTCGCGCCGAAGATGCTCCAGAAGACGCGCGCCGAGCTGAAGGCCCTCAAGGCCGAGGTCGCGGCGCTCAAGCAGGTCTGACCCATGCGCGCGCTTGCGGACATCCTCGCCGAAGTGCAGACCACCGTCGCCGACGCCTGTAGGGTGTCGGGCCGGCGTGCGGACGACGTGGAGATCGTCGCCGTCACGAAGACGCACGGACCCGAGGTCGTGCGCGAGGCATGGGAGGCGGGGCTGCGCATCGTGGGCGAGAACAAGGTGCAGGAGGCGGCCTGGAAACAGCCGCTCGCCGTGTCGGGTCCCGAATGGCACCTGATCGGGCATCTCCAGAAGAACAAGGTGCGCCCCGCGCTCGCGCTCTTCTCGACGTTCCACTCGATCGATTCGATCGGACTCATCGACCGTCTCCAGTTCCTGGCGGACGAAATGGGCGCGCGCCCGCGCATCCTCCTTGAAGTCAACATGAGCGGCGAACGCTCGAAGGACGGGATGCGTCCAGAGGATGTCCCCGCCGCCGTCGAACGCGCGCTCGCCGCGCCGAACCTCACGCTCGAAGGCTTCATGACGATGGCGCCGTTCACGCCGGCGGACAAGATCGAGGAGACGCGCCCCGTCTTCGCGGGCCTCCGCGAGCTGCGCGACGCGATGGAGGCCGCGTTCGGCGTCTCCCTGCCGCGCCTCTCGATGGGCATGTCGAACGACTACCGCATCGCCGTCGAGGAGGGTGCCACGTGGATCCGCCTCGGCACCGTCCTCTTCGGCGCGCGCCCGAAGGTGAAGCCGATGCGTCCCGTGGACGCGGGCGACGCCGGCGAAAGCGGCGAGGGTGGCGGCGCCTACGACCGCGTGATGGACTAGGGTGCTGCCCTACGCCGTCCACAGAGACCCTTTACCACAGATATCACAGATACGGGCTTCGCCCGCCACGGATAGACACAGATGGGAGGGATTGAATCAGTGTATATCCGTGTCTCGCGCAGCGAGGATCGGTGTTATCAGTGGTTCAAATTCCCCCTGATGAGATTGACCACGGAATACACAGAACGCGGGGGTGATCGGGGATGGGGTGGCCGCATGATTAGGGATCTTCGTCATCTTCGCCAACGCGGCATATGCTATGGTATACTAGAGAGGTACTTGCAGAACTGCGTGATTGCGGAGAAGAAAGAAGGCAGAACAATGAAACACATCATGTGGACGTTGGGGAACGCCATGCGGCGTGGAGTCATCTGGCTCCTGATCGGTGGACTCCTGGGGATGCCTCTTGAGGCAGCACCACACCAGCGTAGCCCCCATGGAGATACACCGACTCAGACCGTGGGCTGTTCGTTCGCCACGTTCAAGGACAGGACATGGGTGACGGGGACAGGTCGCATTACGCGGATTCTGCCGGACGATCTCGTTCCGCCGTGCCATCAGCGATTCATCGTCGCGGATGGAGATGGACGGACGGTACTCATCGTGAACAACATTGACGAATGGCCCCGTCTGGAAGATGTGAGCATTGGCGACGATGTTTCGTTCAGGGGAGAGTTCATCGCCAACGCGAAAGGGGGCCTTGTCCATTGGACGCATCCCGACAAATCGGGACGTCGTTCGGGCGGGTGGGTCAAGAAGACGGTTTCGCGCGGGCCGTCCTCCGTACAGCGGACACAGGTGGGAGCGTCATTCGAGGACGAGACAACGCCTTCCCCTGAACGCAGGGAGTATTTCGCCGGGCGTGGTCCGATTCCCCAACGCACCGCAGCGCCCGTCAACGAGGATTGGCCCGAAACGGGATATTGGCTCTCGACAAATTCGGGCGTACGGCATAATACACGTTGCGAGAATTACCGCAAGACACGAGGTTACCCCTGTACGAAGACGGAAGGTCGCCCGTGTGGCAGATGTGGCGGCTGAGGTCTTCTTCTCGCCACGTCATGTACTGGGCCTATCGCATGCAGGGCAATGGTTGAGAATCTACCACGGAACACACAGAACGGCCTACGGCCGACAACGAGCAGTAGACGACGGTCGCAATGAATTGCGACCCTCTTCGGACACGTAGGAGCGCGTTCTTCCCGTTACGCGCACCGTTGCGCCACACCGCACGGGGTGGGTTCGCCTCACAGCGCCACGTGCCGAGGGCGGCGCGGGTACTTCGCGCGCCGGATCGGCGTGGGGGCCGGACACGCGGGAGCGATTGCGGACGGGACAAGCCCGTCTCTCCCAGGAAGGGTGAATCCTGAGGGTTCGCGCAGATGGAGAGACGCGCTTGGATACGGGAGGGACGCGCTTGTCGCGTCCGGATTTTTACCACGGAATACACAGAACGGCTTCGCCGACACAGAACACACAGAAAGTATTGGGAGGTGTAAAGGCTCGGCTTTCAGAGTTTTCAGTGTACCGCCGGAGGCGGTTTCAGTGTGTTCAGTGGTCAAAATGACGTTGGTCCTCCTTCCCACAAGGCCGTTCTATGCCTGCGGGGCCGTCGTATGGTACAATATGCACATGACGTTCAGGGACAGTTCAGGGATTTCGGCCGTCACGGGACGCGCAGGGCGCATTCTCGCGCTGGTTGCGTTCCTGTCCGCCGTATGCGGGGCGGAGGGCCTGCCGGCGCGGTCGCTTGCCGCGCGGATGCTGGATGCGCGCGAGCGGTTCACGCCCCCCGCGAAGCCGATGCGGTGGGAGGCCGATCCCGGTGCGGACCTGAAGCGGTGGCCGTTTGACGTGGCGCGGATCGAGGGGTTGCTGGAGAAGGGGTTGGTGCGCGCGGAGGACGGCGGCTACGTCCTGAAGCGGGAGGACGCGGGAGGGACTTCGCGCGAGCGGTCCGCCCGTGCGTGCGCCTACGTGAACAAGGTCTTCTCGGACTGGGCGGTGATGGAGCTGGACACGAAGTTCGCGCGCTGCGACGCGAAGACCGTCCAGGCGCTCGCGGGCTACCGGGTGGACCTGAACCCGGACTTCTGGAGCCAGTTCGCCATCCTCACGAAGAAGGGGCTGTTCGGCGGAGGCTCGGCCACGGTGGGTGGCTGGATCGCGGGCTGGAAGGTCGCGGACAACCTGTACCTGCTCCTCACGAGCGAACTGGGCGTCGAGGGACGTCCGCGCGACTACCAGTTCGTGATGTGGGACGGCAAGAAGGACTGGCCGATCGTGGGATTCGACGAATTCCCCGACGCGGCGCGGGCCCTTGCGGCGATGCGCGTGAAGGAGAGCCCCGTCGCCGCGAACAACCTCGCCGCGCTTCTCCACGCGCGCGACGCGAACCGCCGCCTCTATATGCCCGAATATGTCGAATCGCTCCTCCGGCGCGCGGCGGCGGCGGGCTGCGAGACGGCCTTCCACAACCTCGGCGTCCTGATGGAGGAACAGGGCGACGCCGAGCAGGCCAAGGCCTTCTTCAGCCGGGGGCGTTGACCTCGCCGAGGGTCATCGTGCCGGAGAGGAGGGCGACGACCTGCTGCTGCACCTCCGCGAGGTTTTCGAGGCGCAGGCGCGGGTCGAGGACGATGAAGCTTTCGCCGGTCTTGCGGTGTTCGTAGACGCGGATGATCGTGTGGTCGGCCTGTTCGCGCGCGTCGCGTTCGACGAGGATCTTCGCGCGCTCCAGCATCACCGCCAGCACGTAGACGACGTTCTTCATGGCGGGGTCGTCGAGCGAGACGAGGCGCCTGAGCAGGTCGTCCGCCGTCTCCTTCTTCAGCGGCTCCTTGCGCGCGTCGGGCGGCGGGGGGGCGAGGTAGACGCCCTCCCAGAGGCTGAAGGGCTCCCAGCTGCGCGGGGCGGTCTTCCAGCATTCGGGATGGCAGTCCAGGCGCTCGTACCCGTCGGGGAGTTCATGGAGGGCCGAAACGACCGGGGCCTTGTCCACAAGCGGCTTCTGGCAGATCGTGCAGACGTGTCCGCGACTCTTGATGTTCCATTCCTGCGACATGGGCGTAGTATAGCACACACTCCGCACTTGCGCACGCACGCGATTCGTGAGATAATACGCACCCATGAAAACAGGCAACAAATCGGCTTTCACGCTCATCGAGCTTCTTGTCGTCATCGGCATCATCGGCATCCTCTCCGCCGTGATGCTGGGGCTCCTGGGCGGTACGAGCGATGCGGCGCGCGCCACCCAGTGCATGAGCAACCTCCGCGGGCTTTCGGTCGCCACGCTCAACTTCGCGATGCAGGAAAGGGACGGCAACTACCCGGCGGCGGGGTCGTTCAAATGGACCAGTTACGAGAACGGCGTGAGCTATCCCGCGCGCGACGCCTGGATTTCCTGGTACTATCCGAACAAGAACGACAAGAGCAAGGCGGGCGGTTCCGCCATCTCCTTCAGCGAGGCGAACGTCGAATATCTGCGTTTCGCGCTGACGAACGGCTGCATCTGGGCGTGCGGCGGAAGGTCCGAGAAGACGTACGTGTGCCCTGAGCACGATGCGGCCTGCCTGAAGGCGAACAAGCGCCATCCCGGGTGGAGCTACGTGATGAACGAGTCGTTCGGATGGCCGAGCAGGGGGCTTGGGACGCCGCTTTCGCGGTGGACCGGCCTCAGCCACAGCTACATGAGTCCCTACGACACGACGAAGAAGGCGAATGTCTCCCGTGCGCCCGACCGCGTGCTGCTCTTTGCGGAAATCCAGGGCCTCACCGACGCGAAGCGCGGCCTCACGGCGAACGTGAACGGAAGCGGCGACCGGGGCGACAGCGTCCTTCAGTATCGGGATGCGTCCGAGACGATCGGCTTCAACCACCGCCAGGGATCGGGCAAGCTCGCCGGGCACGTCGCCTTTGCCGACGGACACGTCGAGAAGCTGATGTACCCCGAGAGCGGCGGCGCCGAACAGCTCACGAAGTGGCTCTGTTCGGGCCGTGAGGTGTCGTTCAACGGCACGGCCTACCAGGACCTGCAGGGGAACAACTAGGGGCGCGGTAGGTTGGCATGGCAACGGCAAAATACGACGACGACAACATCCAGCACCTCAACCCGATGGAGCACATCCGTCGGCGGCTCGGCATGTACATCGGCCGCGCGGGCGACGGCAGCGACTACGACGACGGCATCTACGTGCTCTTGAAGGAGGTCATCGACAACGCGATCGACGAGTTCATCATGGGCTTCGGCCGCCGCGTGGAGATCCGGCTCGACTGGAACTCCGGCGCGTGCGCGATCCGCGACTTCGGGCGCGGCATCCCGCTCGGCAAGGTCGTGGACTGCGTGAGCGAACTCAACACGGGCGGCAAGTTCAACACCGAGAGCTTCCAGTTCTCCGTCGGCATGAACGGCGTCGGCACGAAGGCCGTGAACGCGCTCTCGGACCGTTTCTACGTGCGCGCCGTGCGCGACGGCGAATACTCCGACGCGCTCTTCGAGAAGGGCGTCCTCAAGGGGAAGCACCGCGGCAGGTGCAAGGACGCGGGCGAGCGCAACGGCACGCTCGTGGAGTTCCTTCCCGACCCCACGATCTTCAGGAAGTTCCGCTTCCGCGAAGACCACGTGATGCGCCGCCTCAAGATGTACGCCTATCTCAACGCCGGCCTCACGCTCGACCTCAACGGCACGAAGGTCGTCTCGGACGAAGGCCTTGCCGACCTCATCCAGGACGAGGCGCAGTTCGAGAAGGTCTACCAGCCCTTCCACTTCCGTTCCAAGACGCTCGAGTTCGTCTTCACCCACACGAATCGCTTCTCGGAGGAGTACTATTCCTTCGTGAACGGACAGCACACCACCGAGGGCGGCACGCACCTCTCCGCGTTCAAGGAGGGCCTCACGAAGGCCCTCAACGAGTACGCGAAGAAGAAGTTCGACGGCGACGACGTGCGCGAGGGCATCATCGGCGCCGTCGCGATCCGCATGCAGGAGCCGACCTTCGAGGGCCAGGCGAAGACGAAGCTCGGCTCGCCGGAAATCCGCGCCGAACTCGTCGCCGAGATCAAGAAGGAGGCCGAGGCGCTCTTCCACAAGAACGCCGCCGAGGCCGAGAAGCTCGTCGCGAAGGTGGAGGAGACCGCGAAGCTGCGCAGCCAGCTCAACACGATCAAGAAGCAGGCGCGCGAGCGCAGCCAGGCCGTCAGCGTGCGCGTGCCGCAGCTCAAGGACTGCAAGCGCCACCTGAAGCTCGACAAGCTCGACAAGAAGACCGGCCAGCCCGAGGGCAGCGACACGATGATCTTCCTCACCGAGGGCGTCTCCGCCGGCGGCACGCTCAACCGCAGCCGCGACGCCGACCGCCAGGCCGTCTTCTTCCTGCGCGGCAAGCCGCTCAACACGTACGGCCTCGCCAAGGACGTCCTCTACAAGAACGTCGAGTTCTTCAACCTCATCAAGACGCTCGACATCGAGGAGACGCTCGCGCACCTGCGCTACGGCAAGATCATCTTCGCGACCGACGCCGACGTGGACGGCCTCCACATCCGCAACCTGCTCACGACGTTCTTCATGCGCTTCTACAAGCAGCTCGTCCTCGACCGACGCGTCTTCATCCTGGAGACGCCGCTCTTCCGCGTGCGTAACAAAAAGGAGCAGCACTACTGCTTCACCGACGAAGAGCGCGAGAAGGCGATCGCCAAGTGCGGCGCGAAGGCGGAGATCACACGCTTCAAGGGCCTCGGCGAGCTGAACCCGGAGGAGTTCGCCGACTTCATCGGCAAGGACATGCGCCTCACGCCCGTCGCCTGCCAGGAGGACAGCGAGCTCGACAAGACGATCAAGTTCTACATGGGCGCCAACACGCCCGAGCGCAAGGACTACATCATGGACAACCTCGTCTGCGACGCGAGCGAGTTCTGATGCGGGAGAATGGAACGCAGATGCTTCGCATACGCAGAATGGGGCGAAAAGGCATGTGGCTACGACGGCGACTTCGTCGCCTACGCCACAATGCCTTTTCGCCCAGATTTGTTTCGACACACCTGGTCATGCAGTCTTGGCAACAACCGATTGTGGCGTAGGCCCCGCAGGGGCCGTCGTAGCCACATCGGTTGTTGCCAAATTCTGCGTATCGCAAGGCGATCTGCGTTAACGGGAAACAGGAAGGGAATCTGATGAAGACGCTGCTCGGCATCGACTACGGCACCGGCGGGTGCAAGGTGACGGCCCTCGGCACGGACGGCTCGTTCGTCGGCGAAGCCTCGACGGAGTACACGACCTGGCACGACCACCCCGGTTGGAGCGAGCAGGAGCCCGCCGACTGGTGGGCCGCCCTCCAGGAGTCCCTGCGGAAGCTCGCCGCGAAGGGCGTCGACCTGAAGAACGTCGCCGCCTGCGCGCTCGACGGCTCCACCCACAACGCCGTGCTGCTGGACGCCGCGTTCACGCCCGTGCGCCGCACGATCATGTGGACCGACCAGCGCGCGACCGCCGAGTGCGATGCGCTGCGCGCCGGCTGGGGCGAGAAGGTGTTCTCCACCTGCTACCAGATGCCCGCGCCCACCTGGACGCTGCCGCAGATGATGTGGCTCAAGGCGAACGAGCCGGACGCGCTTGCGCGGACGAAGCACGTCCTCTTCGTGAAGGACTACGTGCGCTACCTCCTCACGGGGCGCGCCGCCACCGACCGCATCGAGGCGCAGGGCACGCTCTTCTACGACATGCGGAAGGGCGACTGGGCGGACGAACTTGTGGAACTCGCGGGCCTTTCGCGCGCCGCCCTGCCGGGCTTCCTCGCGCCCACCGACGTCGCCGGGCACGTGACCGCGTCCGCCGCCGCCGCGACGGGCCTCCCCGAGGGGCTGCCCGTCGTCTGCGGCTCCAGCGACAGCGCGGTGGAGGACTACGGCGCGGGTGCCGTCGAGCCGGGCGACCTCATCATCAAGCTCGCGACCGCCGGCAACGTCAACGCGATGACGGCCGAGGCGCATCCCCACCCGAAGACGCTCACCTACTCGCACATCGTGCCGGGCATGTGGTACTCGGTGAGCGCCACGAACGCCGCCGCCCTCTGCCAGCGCTGGATGCGCGACTGCTTCTTCAAGGCGGAACAGGCGGGCGCGGCGCGCAACCTCTACGAGGTCATGGACGCCGAGGCGGCGACGAGCGAGATCGGCGCGCGCGGCGTCTTCTTCCACCCCTACCTGCAGGGGGAGCGCTGCCCGTACTGGGACGCGAACCTGCGCGCGAGCTTCACCGGCGTCTCCATCGGCTCCACGCGCGGCGACTTCTGCCGCGCGCTCCTGGAGGGCGTCGCCTTCTCGCTGCGCGACTGCTACGGCACGCTGAAGGAGATGCGCCTCCCGGTGAAGCGGATCTTCCTCATCGGCGGCGGCGCGCGCTCGAAACTGTGGAGCGAGATCGTGGCGAACGTCTTCAACTGCTCCGTCGCGGTGCCCACGCCGGGCGACGCCTCCTTCGGCGCGTGCCTCCTCGCGGGCACGGGCATCGGCGTCTTCCGGGACGTGAGGGACGCCGTGGCGAAGTGTCTGCACGTCGACCGCACGATCGCGCCCGACCCGGCGGCGGCGGCGAAGTACGACCACCTCTATACCTGCTACAAGCGCATCCACGACGCCCTCGCCCCCGTCTACTCGCAGCGGAAGAACCCCTAGTGCGGAAAACCCTCGGCTTCCTGCTTGAAGGAATGTTTTGATGTGCTTATATCTGCAAAAACAAGCACGTAATCGTGTTGAATTTGCAATTACCCCCCCCCCTCGTTGACAGAGGATGACCGTTCTGCTATCCTATTGTCATCGTGGACACAGAAATTTGAAGTTTTGGAGGGTGATTGCCATGCAGATCAAGTGCGTATGCATGTTGGCGGCGGTGCTGGGCGTTGGCGCGTCGCTGGCGGCGACGGCGACATGGACGGGCGCGACCGGCGATGGCCTGTGGACGACGGACGCGAACTGGGAAGGGAACACCCCGCCCGGCGCGGGCGATGACGCCTTGTTTACCGCGTCTGCCACGCTTGCCGCGCCGACGGACTTCAGGGGCACGGTGCGCGTGCAGGGCGAGGGGACGCGCCTCACGTTCGACGTGGCCGCCGCCGCCGCGCTCGCCGTGGCGGTGGACGAGGGAGCGACCCTTGAAAAGACGGGCGCGGGATCCCTGACTCTCCGCGCCGCGCCGGGTTTCCATCCGGGCCGCGTCGTCGTGACGGCCGGCGAGGCGGTGTTCGCGGGCAACGGCGACTGGGAGGCCCCCGGAGCGTTCGGCCCCGTCGCGGTTGCCGCCGGCGCGGGTGCGCGCATCGTGGAGAGCCCGGCGGCCCAGCGTCACGGCGTCCTCGTCTTCGCAGGCGGGAGAACCGAGGGCGAGATCAGGAATATCTGGGCGACGCACACGCCCCATGCGAACTTCGAGGCGGTCTGGGCGGGGCTCGACAAGACGGTGGAGACGAACCGCGTCCTCACCGTCTTCTCGAAGGAGAAGCCCTTTGCGCTGTCCAACGGCTGGTTCCCCGCCGCCTGGCAGTGGAAGGACTTCTACATGGCGTGGGCGCGGACGCTCTTCCTGATGCCGCAGGATGAGAAGGTCCGGGCGTGCCTCTACGCCGACGACTACGGGCAGGTCTACCTGGACGGCGAAGAGTGGTTCGAGCGCGCCCAATGCAAGACGGTGTGGACGACGCGCACGCTTGCGCGCGGCTTCCACGCATTGGATCTCTTCTTCGGCGAACTCGCGTGGAGCGACGGCATGTCCATCCGCCTGGCGGGCAAGGTGTTCGGCGGGGCGGGACCCCTGACGCGCGGCGACGCCTTCTGGAAGGGCGTCGCGTTCGCGCGCCTCGACCTCGCCGCCGACGCGACGCTCGCGCTGGAAGACGGCCAGGCCCTGGCGCTCGCCGTCGGCGAGGCGTCCGCGCTCAAGGGCGCGGTGACGGGCGGCGCGGGCGCGGTGCTCGCGGTCGGCTCGGGCACGCTTGCGGCCGACGCGGCGTGCTTTGCCAGCTTTAACGGCAAAATCGAACTCTGCACCGATGCGCGCGCCGCGTTGGCGAACCTCGGCGCGGACACCGCCTTCACGGTGACGGGCGCGGGCACGGTGGGGACGGACCTCGCGGGACGGCTCGCCGACGACTTCACGGGCACGGTCGAGATCCCCGCCGGCGTGACGTTCGAGAGCGCCGCCGCCGACCCCGCCCATGCCTTCTCGGGCGCGGGCACGCTCGTCGCGCCGACGCTCAAGGGAACCGAGCGGTTCGCGGGCACGGTGCGCCTGGCCGGCGGCGCGGCGACGTGGGGCGCCTAC